>JAOUAY010000155.1 GCA_029860565.1 Candidatus Nitrosopumilus sp. | reverse complement strand
TCATCAACAAGATAGTCTGCAGGACTGTTTTTTGCCATCTCCAAAAGGGTCAGTCTGTCAAATTCGTATGGCTGGTTTGATGAGACTATCATGATATTTTGCACGTTTGTTGTTCTATCTTCTGTGGGGAAAATATAGGATACTGGAAACGTTTCCTTCATTGTCTTGTACATTGCCCTGACCAGCTGAGAATTATTCCCTTCTATAGAACCAATGACATTGGACACCACAACGCCATCTGGTTCCAGTCTTTTTTCAACTGTTTGAAAGAATTCCTGAGTCATCAAATGATAGGGCACATAGTTTGATGCATATGCATCCAGAACAATCAGGTCATACTTCTTCTCAAAAGTGGATAGGTGCTTTCGTGCGTCATCGTTGAATATCTGAAGTCTTGGATTATTTTTCTCCAGACCAAAGAACGTCTCTGCTGCATTAATTACATCTGCGTCAATTTCAATTGCATCTATTTTAGTATCAGGATACAATTCAAGAAAATTTTTTGGGCCAGTAAATCCCCCTCCGCCTACAAACAAAATATCGGTGGCTTCAGGATTAAACAGCATTCCTAGATGAAAGTATTCAGTATAGTCTATTACCAGATCAAGTGAATCCTTGGTATTCATTGAGCTGTGCCTCATGCCATCAAGATACATGCTGATATTATTTCCATATTCAATAATGTCCAAATGACTAAAGGGTGTCTCTTTTTCATAGATTAGTTTCCCATTGTGTGAGATTGTGTTTACAGGTAATGAAGACAAAGGAAGTATCAAAATCATTACAACTGCAACGGCAATAGTTTTGGGAGATGCCTTGAGACCAATTAGAGAGCTTGCAATTAATGCAATTCCCAAACCAAAAATTATCTGATTCACTGCAATGTTTGGAATTAAGACAAACACAGTTAGAAATGTGCCAAAAATACTTCCTATTGTGGCAATGGCATAAAGATTGCCGGAGATATTTCCAACTTTATGTAGCGTATTTGTTCCAAGCTTGATTACGTATGGCGATACAAATCCAAGCAAAACAGAAGGAAGCATCAACAGCAAAAATGTTGCAACCAATGGAGTGTATTGGGTCCCAGGCAATACGGCAACGGTAAAATCCACAACAGGAGATGCAAAAAATGGAATTCCTACAATAAATAATCCAACTGAAAAAATAATTCCGCAGATCTTTTCAAACTGCGGGTGATCGTCGGCAACCTTTCCGCCCAAAAAATAACCCAAGCTTAAGCCACTCAAAACTACTCCAATCAGGCTTCCCCAGGTGTATATCGTACTGCCAAAAACTGGAGTCAGAATTCTGCTTGTGATGATCTCCAATCCCATTACAACTGCACCGGCAGTAAATGTGAGGATTCTCAGCTTCCACATTCTATCTTGATAAAATTTAGAGATTGATTGAACTGTTGTCATTGCAATTGAGTTATTGTTAGATAAAACACAATATCAACATATTCTGAAACAAGATTTCTTGTACTAATAGTTTTTTTATCTCATATTCTGATTCCGACTCATTAGGGTATTCCAACATGATGTCCATCGTGTGTAATTATTGTCACTTTACATTTGTAAACTATGTTTCGTTTCAATTGAATTTTATGTACTTGAAATAAATCCTAAACAGAAAAAATGAGAATTATAGTCGGTACAATAATTGGAATTATTCTAATCAGTGTAATCGTAATGATATTCTTGCAAAATAATTCAGAGAAAGACTATGAAATGATATTTTTTACACTACAAGGAGATGATGTTGTTTCCTCTTTTCCAATTGAAAACAATTGGATTGCAGGAGAGAAAATGACATACGTTTCCTCAATTAAGAACGGACTTTTGGTGCTTGCAACAAGCAGTGCAACAGATACCGTTTTTGCATTTAATGGGGAGACAGGAGAGGTAATAGACACATTCCATGTTGGCGATACTCCAAAGGGTGTGAAAATTCGTCCTGACGCAAATTTTGCATTTGTGGCAAACGAGGGATCCGACTCCGTCACTATCATTGATCTCGTATTGGGAAATATTCACACGGAAATTCCAGTTGGCAAAAGCCCACACAACATAGTTTTCCATCCTACAGATGATCTTGCCTTTGTCACGCTTCAGGGAGAGGACAAGGTAGCAGTTATCGACACAAAGATCTTTGAAATGATTTCCTCAATTCCGGTAAAGGGGATTCCGCACAATTTGGACATATCTCCAGATGGAAATCTTCTCTATGTTACAAGCATCGCAACTAATGATGTTGCAGTAATTAATTTAGAAAGCCAGCAAATCATAACAAGAATTCCTGTAAGCGCTGGTCACCATGGAATAGATGTCTCCCCTGATGGCAGTCGAGCCTATGTTTCTGGAATTGGCGGCGATGTAATCAGTGTCATAGATACAGATTCACAGGAGGTAATTAGTCAAATCAAGGTGGGAAAAGGCCCTCATGGAATAAGGACAAACTCGGATGGCTACATCCTATATGTTGCAGTAACACAGACAAATGAGATTGTAGAAATTGATACAGAAAAATTAGAAATTATCAATTCCCTGAAAACCGGAAACATGCCTTTTTGGATTGCAGTACCTGGTAATACTTGAGTTCAATGTTTCATCTATTTGAAGAACTTGTTGAAAAATCAGTCAGACGATCAGATGAAGTATCCATGTCATTTCGACAGTTTCGACAAAATCCCCAAATTGATACCGAATTGATAGTACTCATCGATCGAATTCTCGAAAACTCTCGGAACATTTTACCGAATTGATAATGGTTAAACAAATAGAAAAAGAGGAAAATGAAATAAAGTTAGTCAGATTAGTTTTATCTATTTGAAGTTAATTTAGGAATGATTTTCATAGATCATTTTCAGGCGAAATATATCAGATTTACAGAATTATCAGTAGTCAAGGGATTCAAATTGTAATGGGAGCACAACATGAAAGGGGTTAGGACATGCCGGCGAAAATTAACGTGCCCGAAAGAGCACCCGAACAAGTTCTTCAAAATAACACCGATAAGGAAACCTAAAGAACAGGTTTTAGATTCTGAGAAAAATGAACTTTGAATTTTAAATCCTAAATCTAGTAGAGTTAGTTTGACTTTTAGTTTAAGATCTTACTTAAAATTCTATTTTATTATTTAAATTATTTACATTGGAATTTTATGGTTTTAGGTATTAAGAATTACTGCTGACCCCAACCACGTTCAATGAGTTTTGTTGCTGTCTCTGGTTTGACGCAAACTGGCTCTTTTGTAGTGGATTTGAATATCATATTGAGTCCTTCTTTGCAGGTAAGTTCAGAGGGATCAGCTAACCATTGTAATTGGTGTCTTGGTGGCAAGATGTAATCAGAGCCAAATTTTGCCATTCCCTT
>JAOUAY010000032.1 GCA_029860565.1 Candidatus Nitrosopumilus sp. | reverse complement strand
TCATAATCTGCTTCAAAATTACAATGAGGACATTTTACATTAGTAATATCATCATCTAATTTTGCAACCTTTTCACATTCAGGACATCTTGCATCCATACCTTAGTTTGTTAATTAAGATATTTAATTATAGTTAATGAATTCATTCTAGGCGGAGTTAGTTTAGTCTGGTATGACGTCAGCTTCCCAAGCTGAAGGCCGCGGGTTCAAATCCCGCACTCCGCATTATAATTCTCTAATTGCTTGTTCTATGATACCCCTATCGGGAGCATTTGGGTAATATTTCAAATAATTTTTAAGATCATCTTTTGCAGCAGAATTTTTGTTTTGTTTTTCTCTAAGATAAGCACGGTTTTTGTAAATTTTTGCAGATCTTTTTGAATTAATCTCAATTGCTTTGGAATAACAATCTTCAGCCTTTTCAAATTGATTCGTTTTAAGATAAAAATTTCCTAGGCCATTATAACTCAAATATGATCTATTGTTGATCCCTATACATTTTTCATAATATTTTACACAGTCAGAGGAATTTTGTTCATTCATCATTGAAGCCAATAGATTTAGAGCAGTTGAGTTATTTGCATCAATCTCTATAGCTTGTTTTAATGATTCAAGTGCTTGAGAAGAATTTTTTAAAATGTTTTGTTTCTCAGAAATAAAACATAGTAAATTTGAATTGTTATTAGAATTAGTTTCAAGTTTTACAGAAGATAGAATATCAGAAGGAGCCAAAATTATTAATAATTTTCCATCTTCAGACCATTCCTTCTCAAAGATATCTTGAGGTATTGCCCCTTCTTGTTGTTCACCTTCTTGATTACCTTTTTGAATATAATGAAGAATAGTTTTTTCTTTGTTATCATAACCAGTAATTATAGAAGCGTGTTGTGTAATTTCAGGAATTCCTGGAAGAATTACAATTGGAGGAATTCCCAAATCAATAATTTTTTTTAATTCAATTAAAGATGAATGAATTATTTTACACGTTAGGCCATATCTTTCTGCAAATTCTATTCCTTCAATTAAAACACTCCCTTCAAATCCAGAATATTTTTTTGCTGCTTCTATGGCTTCATCCATAGGTAATTCAATGTTCCAATACTTTGATACTACATTGATAGGCAATGGAAGACAAATATTTTCTTCTTCAACAAGAGGTAAAAGCAATTCATGATTTTCTGGTTCCATAAAATAAAGAATTTTTGAGAGTTATTAAAATCAATCAGAGTGAATAGAATTTTTCAATTAAATCATTACCATCTTGACTCATTTCTGGATGAAATTGAGTTCCAAAAATTGGTTTTTTTTCATATTGAATGATTTCATATTTACAATTCTTTGATTTAGCAAGCGGCACTAGGATATTTGGTAATTTGGCTATCTCAAAGCTGTGACTTTCATATACATCTAAAGAGCCACTACAAATTGAATTATCTTTAAAAGTTTGAATTAACTCATTTCCTTTTTGAAGATATGAAGTTTTTCTAATTGTACCACCTAAAGTAAGAGCTAAAATTTCAGCACCATAACAAATTCCGAGTAATTTAATATTATTTTTAATACAATATGTGATAATTTTAGAATTAATTTCATTAATTCTTTTTTCATTTTTTCTCCTTCCAGAAAGAATGAAAGAATCATAATTTACAAGTAAATTTAGGTTTAGATATTGAGGAGTCTGTTTTTCAAATGGAATCATCTTTTTACTTAAAAAATCAATCAATTGTTTTGTATAGATAGAGCCGTTATCAACAACAAGAAGCAATTAGTTGCCTACCTCAATTGAGACATAATGTATCTCAGGAAGCCCATCTTTTACAAATACAGTTCCAATATTCAGATTTATTTCATCTTCCCACATGAAAACTCTGTCACTACGTGGCTTTACAAAGTCATCAATGAATTTAGATAGGAATTCTTCAGCATCTGCACGATCATTTTCAGTAAAGAAAAATAATTCTCCTTCATTAAATGATAGTGGAATCTGAATAGATGTGGGTTCAGATACAACAATATCGTTCTCTTCAAACACGGATCTTATGATATTAATTCTGTCACTTCTAACTAGTTCAATATAATCAATATCAGCAGTAGTTGTAGATGATGCTACACCAGAAACTTTTTTCAAATATTCTTCAAATGCTTCTTCTTGAGTAGCACCCAACCCAACAAAATACTCTCCATTAAATGCTGCACCTACTGCAGCAATAGTACCCAATTGAGCAACTACACCACCGGCACCAGCAGTATATACTGGAATAAAGTATACATCATGATCACCTACACGATACAAAATATTATCACCAATTCTTGGATTTCTCAAAAGTGTCTTTAGTTGAGCAAATTCTGGATCTCTATCAAGTGCTTCTCTTACTGCAGTTGGTCCAATCAATTTAGTTGTAGAGTTTAATGGAACTTCATAGAATTGTAAGTCACCTAAACTATCAAGATCATTTTCAACCACCATATATCCAGCAAGGTTTCTTCCCTGAGAGCCTTTTAATTCCAATGAAAGTAATCCTAAGAATTCAGTCTGTTTAAAACCAGGTGGCTTTGCTTCAACATAATAGGTATCAAGGCCACCAGGAATTTCATAGAACTCATTAGCTTGAATAAAAGTCTCAACATTGGTTACATGATAAATGTTGTACATCTCTGTTTTCCAATTAAATAATTCAACTGGATATCTAATTTGTTCTTCTAGCCAAGCTGGCATTGGCTGAAATTGTTCAGAATATTGA
The DNA here is from genome assembly GCA_029860565.1 of Candidatus Nitrosopumilus sp. GTDB lineage: Archaea > Thermoproteota > Nitrososphaeria > Nitrososphaerales > Nitrosopumilaceae > Nitrosopumilus. Next base: position 8,033 of record JAOUAY010000032.1, on the reverse strand, counting down.
CTAGCAAACATTTCTGAAAAGAAATCATCTCCAGTCTTGAGTAATTGAATATCACCATTGTAAGAATCAACAAGTGCATAGCCTACTAAACGCAAATAAGGATTACCAACAGACCAAGGAACATCTCGTGTATCAAATCCAATAATCAGCGGGATTAACCAATAAGAATTTTCTCCATCAGTTACAGGAAGTGAATCTAATTCTTTTCCAAATAAATCATAGAGGAAATACGGATACAGGATTTCCATTCTGTCATGTACATCTTTGTATCTCATAATATGAACGGGTTCAGCCGGAAATGAAAGCAAAAAGTTTGGCTCAAAGATCCAACTGAGAGGTGGTGAAACATCCAATCCTCCTAAACCAGAATAAGATACACCTCCAAGTTCAGCACTATTTTGATTATCTCTTGAATTAGGATAACCAGACCAAGTTTGTTCAAATAATCCACCTTCACCATAATAAATTTCTCTTTGTTTGAAAAATTCACCACTATCAACAATTTGGCCATCAGTTGCTTCTAGAGTTAAAAATCCATTTGGAACATGAGTATAAACAAGATGTTCGTTATACCATCTATTATCAAGACTTACAGATGATGGTAAAATTGGCTTCATTGAAGCGGTCCAATACAAAGTATTGTTAAACCTGAGAATATCATTGTCTTCAAAGTCAACATATGGAATAAGTCCTATCTCAGGTTTTAATTTTGCAAATGCTGCCTCCCAATCCCAAACTCTAATCACATCAAGAACATCACTATTTTGTTTTACATAATTATTGATATTATTTGGAGAAACAGATGTCAGTTGAACATCATGAATATTTTCTTGCACATTATTTAATTCGCCAAGATAGCGATTTACTCCAATTTGTTGAGCAGTGTATGGTCCTAAAAATTCAATCTTCTTTGCATCAGCAATACTGTTGTTAACAGATACAACTCCTGCAACAATAATTGCAATTGCAACAATAGTTAAAATTCTGATATATACATCTCTCTTAAACATATGAGTTAGCACACGTGCTCGAATTCTATCAACTATTGAAAATGCAAGTAATGCAAAACCTATGACAAGTGTGCCACCAATTACATATCTTGTATTATAATCAATTTGATCTGTAAAAAAGAGATTAAATCCTGCCCAAACTATACCAATGCCAATTATTCCTTCAATAGTTGAAACATAATTTAGATATCTAGGTTTACCCTCATTGGAATCTTGTAAAAAGGATGTAATTACATTGATCATTCTATGAATTCCCACATACAAAACTAAACGTAATCCAATTGCTGCAAGTAATGGAGGAATTAAGATCACTAAAGCAGGAATCATTGGAACAACATTTTCAGATGCATAATTTGGATTATTTTCAGGAGTTACGAAGGGTAAAGAGAATAGTGATGGTAAATTTTCAATTCCCAGAGTATTTCCATCAATAAATGATATTGCTGCAAATCCAAACATAATATTTACAAAGAATGCTCCAAAAAGCAATATCTTTGTAATTTGCCAGAGAACAAATTGTGGAGAGGTTAATTTGTAATCTCTAAAATTTTGGATACTAGTTGAGATTGGTTGTTGTCCACCGCTTGCAAGAAATCCAATTCCTGTACTAATGGCATACCAGAAAATTGAAGATCTTTCTTTAATATTTACACGTACAAGAGCAATAGCAGATAGAATTATTGTAGAAACAAGTGAGTAATAGAGAGGTTTGCTGAATTGGTCACCAAATTCAGTAAAATTCATCGATAAAATAACTGCCTGATTTCCAACCATAGCGAAAATTGCTACCCCAATAATTGCAATAATACCTAACCTGATGAATTTTCCAGTATCAGGAGGCGGAGCTTGCTTATCAGTAGAGGCGCTATACAAAACCAAGTTTTGTTAAGATTTGGTAAATTAATGTCTTACCAGCAAAATCAAGCTATTCTAGCAAGTTTTTTACAAATCATATAGACTGCGGCAAATGTAGGCATTGAAATTTTTTCGTTAATGTATGGACCAAATTTTTTATTTTTTAATCTAAATTCTATAGGACAATTTGCAAAAACTTCTACTGAATCATCACTAAGAAAAGATGCTTCAGTGTATGGATCAAACTTTGATAAATCATCACAATGAATTTTTGCAAGTCCACTTTTACTGTTAATGGATCCAGGTAATCTAAAGATTCTATGAATATCCATAGTTACGTTGGGATCAATTTTTACTCCGATATTTTCGGATACATCATCAAGCATTTTTTGAAAAGACGAATAACCATTTGAAAGTAATTCTGTAATTATTTTTGATCGTTTTGATTTTGAACCAAAAACTTGTTTTGAAAATCTTCCTCTCCATCCTTTCTCGTCAAAATCTGGAAAAGATGCACGATCTTGTTTGAGTTTCTTCATTCCAAACGTTTCAGGAATAGCTCCATGAAGTGAGATATAATCTACTAATTCTGATCTTTCTCTAGAACCAATTTGTTGAAATTGTGAATTGTATACATAGACATGAAATCCTTCATTGCCGGAAAAATAAACTTGAATATTTTCTCGATCTATTGCAAGATCATTAATTAAAACTTCGGATAGTTTTGAAACTTCAGTTTTTGAGGCATCAATGCAATTTCTACACGGTAAAGATTTTTTTTCTAATTTTGAGGAATTACATTTTAAACATCGTGTAAGATTTTTTGAAACTTCATTACACTCATTACAAATTGATATTGTATGACTTTTTCTACATGATAAATTGAGATCTTTTGCATCGATATCAAAAATTAGATCTGCCTCTTTCCAATCTTTTTCATTCATTGGTGAATTGGGAAATGTATAGTATGCATTAGAACAATAAACATCAGATGGAACATTTTGTATAAGCAATAAATGCAATTCCTTATCATTTTTTATTGAAATATGACGAGTCATTCCTGAATTAAATTTCTGATAACCAAATTCTCTCTCAGATGTTCTTTCTGGAACTTTGATTTGATCAAAATGATTAAAGTAATATTTTTTGAATGAATCCTCTAAAAATTGTATATCAACTTCTTGCATTATTTTTTTTCCTACCAAATTGTAAGGGATTAACTATATTATCACAATCAGAGGTAATAAAGCACAAACTTTGAGTTTTTAATTTCTCACATGAAGGACAAGAATATTGTGTACCACTTCCAGAAGTACCTGATAAGTGATTTAGCTGATAAAGTGTAACACGTTCATTATAATCAGGGGCATTTTTGAATAGTGGCGCAATTTGTTGAACTGATTGACCTTTTGATAAAAGAAAAGTTGCTAGCATAAATCTTCCAGAATGAGGAAGATTTTCACCTTTTTCAAGAATATCAATTGCGTGTTTTATGCATGGTGGATATTCTCCGGTAGTTACAGTGTAAGAAGGTGTAAGATCTTTACCAATTGAAGTTAATTCATTCACTATATTTTCAAGTCCAGGAATCATAGGTGGTGTTGGTGCATTAGTAATTTTAGAAATAATATAATTGCCCAATTCTTTTCGAATTAATCTAACTGTTTTATCTGGAGTAAGCAATACTTTTCCATTTTCCACATGTCTATTGATTAATTTCCATTCTCGTTCATGAAAATCTATTGAATGTTTTAGATAATCCGATACAGGTATTTTAAAAAAATCATTTTCTTTTATTACATCAATATTAAATAAATCATAAATAATTCTTATAGCTAAATCAATTTTTGATTTATCAGACGCTTTTCCTAAATCTTTTTCAAGATGATTTTCTGCACGTCTAGATTCTGCAAGAGCGAATCTCTTGATTAGAGTGTGCATTCCAGTCAATTTTATCAATACTATTGCTAAAAGAAATGAGAAAATTTCTTTTTCAAGAACAAAAGATTTTGATGCTTGTCCATCAATAATATCAGATTTGTAGATTCCACCTTGAGTAGAAACTTTGAGCCTATGAAGTGCCTTTTTAACAACCGGTTCAAGATCAGGATCTGTTCCAAATTGGGATAGTGGAAAACCTTTGTCTTTTAGAATTTTACCAGCACCCTCTAGGAAGGGATATTTTGCAAATTCATCAGTTCCTAGTTCCAACATGAAAGTAATCTACCAAGTTTACTTAAAAATCTGATTTTTTAGATTTTGACTCTGGTTTAAATTATGTTTTGAGAAAATGTAACATATGCAGGTTGGATGTCATGTCTCAATATCTGGATCAATTGACAAATCAGTAGATAATGCTGTAGAAAGAGAATGCTCTGCATTTCAAATATTTACTAGAAATCCAAGAGGTTGGCATGCAAAAGAACTAACCAAAGAAGATATTGATAATTTCAAATTAAAATTAAAAGCAAGTAAAATTGATAGATTTGCAACTTGCGCACACATGCCATATTTACCAAATCTTGCAACACCCAAAGATGAGGGTTTTGAAAAATCGGTTAAAACTTTGATATGTGAAGTTGAGAGATGTGCACAATTAGGAATTCCATATCTTGTAACACATCTTGGTAGTCATTTAGGAACAGGTGAAGAAGCTGGAATTAAGAAATTAGTTGAAGGATTAACAAAAGCTGGAAAAACAAAAAATGATGTAATCATATTATTAGAAAACACAGCAGGGCAAAAAAATTCTGTTGGTTCTGATTTTAAACAGTTGGGAGGGATTTTCAAACAACTAAAACCTGCAAAGAAATTTGGCGTTTGTTTAGATACGTGTCATGCATTTGTGGCAGGATATGATTTAAAAACAGAAGAGAATGTGAAGAAAACTTTTTCAGAATTTGATAAATATGTAGGAATTGATAATTTAAAAATTCTTCATCTTAATGATGCTAGAGGGGAACTTGGTTGTAATCTCGATAGACATTATCATTTAGGTCTTGGTGGAATTGGGGAAAAAGGAATTTCAGCTGTTGTAAAGTATGCCAACAAGAAAAAAATCCCAATAATTTTGGAAACTCCAATTGATGATGACAGAGATGACTTTGAAAATGTCAAAGTTGCAAAGGGATTTGCGTAGAAATTTATTCAGTGGTTAAGTGAATATAATAATGGATTACGAAGCAGTTATGAAACTAGCACTTGAACGTGGATTTTACTTTCCTAGCTGTGAAGTTTATGCAGATGCACAGGCAGGATTTTGGGAATATGGTCCATCTGGAGTTAGTCTGAAAAATAAATTTCTAGAGTTATGGAGAAGAGAGCTAATTCGAAGAGATGGAATGCTAGAAATTGATGGCTCTCAAATAATGTCAAAATCAGTTTTTGAAGCTTCAGGACACTTAGGAAACTTTGCTGATCCAATAATAAAATGTACAAAATGTAATTCAACTTTTAGAGCAGATAGAACAATTGCAGAGATTACACAAATTGAAATTCCTGAAAGTGCAGATTTGGAAGAATTTGATAATGCTATTTCACAAAATAATATAAAGTGTCCAAAGTGTAAAGGTGACTTTGACAAAACAAAAAATTTCAATATGATGTTTAAGGTAGGCATTGGTCCTGAAGAGGAAGAGGCATATCTACGACCGGAAACATGTCAATCAATCTTTGTAGATTTTCCAAGACTATACAAGACAATGAGAGGAAAACTTCCTTTAGGAATTGCCCAAGTAGGAAAAAGTTTTAGAAATGAAATTGCTCCAAGACAAAGTCTTCTTCGTTTAAGAGAATTTTATCAGGCAGAAATTGAAGTATTTTGTAATCCAACAAAACTATCCAAGATGGAAAAGTTTTCAGAGATTCAAGATGTGACCATTAGGGTTCAAACTGATGCAGAACCTGTTTCCATGACATGTAAAGAAGCAGTAGAATCTGGAGTCGTTCCAAACAAGTTTGTTGCGTATTATTTAGGAATTTTAATAGAATTTTACGAAAAGACAGGAATAGACATTACAAAAAGTAGATTCAGAAAGCTGGGTGAAAAAGAAAAGGCATTCTATGCTGAGGTTGCATTTGATTTTGAGGTAGAAACAACAATTGGATGGCTTGAATTAGTTGCATGTAACTATAGATCTGACTATGATTTATCCAGTCATGCAAAAAGGAGTAAGCAGAAATTTGAGATAATGGATGAAGATGAAAAGGTCCTTCCGCATGTCTTTGAAATATCTATGGGAATTGATAGGAGTCTTTACACTATTTTAGAGCATAGTTTGAAGGATGACAAGGAGCACGAGAGAATAGTTTTATCTTTGAAACCATATCTTGCACCAATACATATTGGAATATTATCTCTAGTAAAAAAAGATGGTCTAAAAGAAAAAACAGATGAGATTTACTTGGAAATTAAGAGAAAATGTGACGCATTTTTAGATCATTCAGGTGCTATTGGTAGAAGATATAGAAGATTGGATGAAATTGGAGTTCCGTTTGCTGTCACTGTTGATCATCAAACTTTAGAAGATGAAACAATAACAATTAGAAAGAGAGACTCGATGGAACAAAATAGAATCAAGATTTCTGAATTAGATTCAACAATAATTGGATCAATTGCATATCCATAATTTGATTATATACAATTTTTGGAAATTAATTTATTTAAAAAAATTATAATTGTTATAAAATGAAATCAATATTTTATTTTTAAAAATATTTTCTATTACATTGCTTCTCGTACAAGTTTATCCTCGGATTTTAATGGAATATTTCATTAACCAATAATTGGATCAATATAGATTAACGATTATTTTTTCAGTGCATAATCTATACTATTATATTTAATTTTGAGTTCTTGATCTTGGAAATTATCACTAAAATATCAAAGAATTTTTCAAAAGTATAATAACACTAATTTTTAGTAAATCTACATGAATACGGAAACTTTGAATAATAAAACTCAAGTTTCAATTATCATTCCAACTTATAATGAATCTCAGAATATCCTGAAAATATTACGAACAATTTCCAAACACATACCAAAAAATATTTCCACTGAAGCAATTGTAGTTGATGATAATTCACCTGACGGTACAGGTAAAATAGTTGAAGAATATCTAAAAGATTTCAAAAAAGTAGCGGGTTATACAATTAACATAATTCATAGAAAAGCCAAGAATGGACTTTCTTCTGCAATTTTAAATGGAATACAAAATGCAAAAGGAGAAACAATAGTTGTAATGGATTCAGATTTTTCTCATCCTCCTCAAATCATACCAAAAATGATTGAAGCGTTTAAACAATATCAATGTGATCTTGTTGTAGCTTCAAGATACATTACAGAAGGAAAGATCGAAGGTTGGACAGTAAAACGGAAATTAATGAGTAAAATTGCAATTATGATTGCAAAAAAAGGGTTAGGTGTTAAAATAAAAGATCCAATGTCTGGATTTTTTGCTTTTAAAAAAAATATTATTAAAGAATTAAATTTTGACGCATTAGGTTACAAATTTCTATTAGAAATTCTTGTAAAAACGAAGGGAATTAGTATAAAGGAAATTCCTTATACTTTTGAAAATAGGAAGTTTGGTTCAAGTAAGTTGGATAACAGTATAATTCTTGACTATGTTAAATCCGTCTGGAAATTATATAAGAGTAAAAATACAGTAATAGCAGACGAAAAACGTAGTTCGGTTCATTTTATTTCAAAAGCTGCAAGATTCTTTACTGTTGGTGCATCTGGATTTATTGTAAATTATGTAATTTCAATGCTCTTTACATCTGGCTTAACTGAATTATGGTATCTTCATGCAAACATATTTGGAATAATCGTTTCGATATCATCCAATTTTATTTTAAATAAAATTTGGACATTTGAAGATAGAGACTTTTCACGAAAGAAAACACTGTCTCAATTTGGGAAATTTGGTTTGTTCAGTTCCTTAGGTGCATTAGTTCAATTAGGAATGGTATTTTGGTTAGTAGATTCTCACAATATTGTGTATCCACTTGCCTTAATTTCAGCAATTGCAACTGCAGCCTTTAGTAATTTTATCTTGAACAAAAAACTAACTTTCAAAGAAAAGCTTTGGAATTAGAGTGAATTTTAAAAAATTAAAACAAAAAGAATGAACAATTCGTCCTAATCAGTCTACTCAAAGGTAGAAG
>JAOUAY010000154.1 GCA_029860565.1 Candidatus Nitrosopumilus sp. | reverse complement strand
CGCGTTAAATGATTTAATTATTTATCTAAAAAATTCAAAATTTCTAACTGATGGCCGTGTAGAATCTGCATTGAGAAATATTCCAAGACATGAATTTGTTCCAGAATCAGAATTAGATTACGCATATTACAACGAACCCCTACCAATTATGAAAAATCAAACCATTTCCCAACCCGGTGTTGTTACAAGGATGACAGAATGGTTAGATGTTAAAGATGGGCAAAAAATTCTAGAAATTGGTGCTGGTTCAGGTTGGCAGAGTGCAATTCTTTCTTACTTGGTAGGGACAGGAAATGTCTATTCTGTTGAACGACATCCAAAACTAGTAAAATTTGCACAAGAAAACCTAAAAAAATTAAACATAGATAACGTTCATGTAGTTCTCGGTGACGGTAGTATTGGATATCCAAAAGAATCCCCTTTTGACAGAATCATAATTACTGCTGCATGTACTAAAATCCCTTTACCTCTAATTAAACAACTAAGTGAAAATGGACTCATAATTGCACCTGTAGGTGATGCTTCTCAATCATTAATTTTGTTACAAAAGACCTCTAAAGGAATAGTTGAGATAAGAAACGAATCCCATTATGTCTTTGTTCCTCTTGTAGGAAAGTTTGGGAAAAAATAACTGCTTTCTATTTTGTTAAACAAATTTTATTGCACCATATCCTACAACTGACTCTGTATCACCTGAAACATCTCCACTTGTTGCATAGCTAAGAAGTTTTCCTTTTTTTGCACCAAGATTCTTACATGCAATCATTGCTGATGCCATTGCTCCATAACCACATGCAGTAACCCTTCTTTCATTTAACACTTGATAGAATTTCTCTACATTCATCTCTAAGATTGGCTCTATCAATGCCTTGTCTTGTTGATGCGCAAAAGAATTTTCTTCATAATGTGTAAAATCTGATGAGGCAACAATTATTGCATTTTTCTTTTTTGCAATTTCAGTAACTGCATTTCCAACATCTATTGCAGTTTCCATATCTTGTGATCGTAATATTATGGGGAGAATTTGAAAATCATTTGAAAGTATTTCTTGTAACATTGGAACCTGTACTTCTAAACTATGATCTTGGGAATGAGAATATTCGTCAATTTCAATAAACTTTGATATTTCTGCTACTTGTTTTGCTGACTCTGAATCCACTTTGACCATTCCTAAAGGAGTCTGCCAATATGCATCAATCATTGTAGCTGCATCTTTTCCCACACCAAAATGATTCGGTCCAATTATGATTGCAAGTTCTGGATTCTGATTTGCAATTGACTTGTAAGAATGACACGCAGTGGGACCAGAGTACACATATCCTGCATGTGGACAAACAACTCCAAAGATCTTCTCATTTGGCTCTATTGAATATGTACCTGGACCAAACTTGTGTTCAAAACAAGATTTAATCATATTTTTCAATTCCTTTTTCTCGCCTGGATAAAATTGTCCTGCAACTACTGGTTCTCTAATCATTAGTTAAGATAACACACTATTTCATAAAAAGAGTATAGATGATGAGTAGTTTTGGAAAACTACACGCACATGATTTTATTGGTATTAAAAGGCGAAGTTATTTTCAAACTTGAGAAAAATACATGTAAATTAATAAGAATTTTTTTCCATTAATTATAATGAAAACAAGATACGTGTCTTTGGTAATTATTGCAATTATTTTTTCCATGGTAATGATTGTTCCATCTGATATGACTCAAACCGCCGATGCTGTAAAGGCAAAAGGGGTAAAGAATCAACAGTATGGACAAGCAACAAGTACCAAAGTTTGTGGTGATCGACTCTGTACTTCAGAAGACTTTACAAAAGAAGGGATAAAAAAAGAGATTACTCCAACTGAAAAATCTTCCATCAATTCTAATGTTGCTATGAGCAAAATGGAACGTCTTTTCGATCTTCATAAAATGCAACTTTTATCCGCATGGGATTCATTAACTGATTCAGAAAAATCTCAGATGTTGAAGATGTTTGATAAAATGTATGAGAAAATGCAGTCTATGAGCTTTAGTGATCACATGAAGCACATGTCAAAAATGATGATGGATGACAAGCAACATAATTCAATGTATGAAAAAAGTGGTTGCTCTTGTGGAGAAGGTGAACACGGTTGCTCTTGTGGAGAAGGTGAACACGGTTGCTCTTGTGGAGAAGGTGAACACGGTTGCTCTTGTGGAGAAGGTGAACATTCTATGGCTTGTGAATCTGGTGAAGAAGGATGTACTTGTTCCGAAGATGGAATTTGTAATTGTGGAGAAGGTTGCACATGTACTACCTGCCATTAATGAAGTAATTCCAAAAATCTAATTTTTTCTTTTTACTCTATAATTGTTCTCTAACTACTTTTCCTTTTGGAGTCTCTTCTTTGAAAATTATCCCTTCAAATTTTGATATTTTAGTTGTGATATCTTTCCATGCATTTTTCTCTAGTCCAGCTTTTTCACATGTATATCCAAGAAATTCTTCTACATTCCAATCGTATTCGATTGGAACTTGTGGTAAAAGTAAACCAGATGTATACGGATTTTCTACTATCAACCCATCTCTCCCAACTTTGATCTCTATCAGATACTCTGAAGGCTGTTCTACTTTAATCTCCACAGGCGGAGTAAGAACCGTAACCTCAAAAGTAATCTTGTCTAGTTCATCAGCAGTTACTGGACTAAATCGTGTATCATGAGTTGCAGCCGATATTGCAGCATCAATTAATCCCTCTGATAATTTCTTTATAGGAAGAGGATATCCAATACATCCTCTTAATGAATTCTGTTTGTTCAATGTAACAAAAACCCCTGAACTAAAATCAAATTTGGAATCAAATGCAGCATTATTAATCTTTGAATTATTTCTTAAAAATTCAGTAACCGATTTTCTTGCCATCTTTACCAATTCTCCACCATCAAAATCAGAAAATTCCTTTGATTCTTTCATACTTGTTAAATATGTAAAAACACAATAAAAAACATTGACCACTTTACTTGGAAAAGAAGCCGAACTTTATGAGGCACTACCTGATGACAAAGTAAAATGTACTGCTTGTGCTAGATATTGTGAAATTGGCAAAGGCCAAATTGGTTTATGTGGAATCAGAGGAAATGAAAATGGCAAACTGCAATTATACGCCTATGGCAAAGTAATTTCAGGTCATGTTGACCCAATTGAGAAAAAACCACTGATTCACTATTATCCTGGTAGTAAAGTCTATTCCATTGCCACAACAGGATGTAATTGGCTTTGTAGGTATTGCCAGAATTCTGATATTAGTCAGCGTAGAACTGTTGAGGGTATTGATATGACTCCTGATGAGGTTGCAAATACTGCAGTAAAATATGGTGCACATGGCATTGCATATACCTACAATGAACCATCTATCTTTATTGAATTTGCACGCGATTGTGGAATTGCAGCTAGAAAAAAAGGACTGTTCAA
>JAOUAY010000153.1 GCA_029860565.1 Candidatus Nitrosopumilus sp. | reverse complement strand
ATTTTAAAATTTAATCACACATACAAACATCATAACAAGTAAGAAATTATTAGAATCCTCATAACCAGTTTAAGTAAGATGCCCATTAGATATAGATAATGGAAGAATTGCCTGAGAAATTTCCAGAGTATTCCATAATGTACAAAACACTGACAAAACAAATCAAAGCATTAAAACAAAAAAAAGAAAAAATGGAAGTTGAAGAAATCAAATTAAAGATTCAAAGATATGAAACAGAAAAAACAAGAATAGAAAAAATGTTTCCAGATAATTTTTTTAAAGAATTCAATTAATTATTCATGTGTATGATCATGGCCACAATCGCATGAATCATCATCACTTTTTAGAGACATTAATTTTTGAACCATTTCATCACGGATTTTAAGTAAATCTCCAACTTGTTGTTTTAGAGATACAGAATCCCAATTTCCTTGGTGTAATTCTCGTACTACATCAATAATTTCAAGATCTACATTAAGCAAATTATCCATGAGTTCTTCTTGCTCATTCACAATGACTAATCATTTTACTAAGAAAAAAACCATTCTAAACAATTCATAAAATATAGAGAATGACTATGCTTCCATGCTCTCTTTTAGGAGATTTTTTCTAACAAGTATGGGTATATTATAAAATGCACCTAATGCCATGGCGTCAGATGCACGATAATTTCTCAGTACAAGGTCTTTTTTGCCTGTAAAATACAGATTTGCTCGTAACACCTCACCACTTTCATAGATTTTTACTTTAACGAGAATCAATTCATTTTCTTCACAAATCTCTTCAATCATTTTATAAATTGATGGTGGTGCCTCTCCTTCGGTTTCACCAAAACTTGAGATATGTCTTGCAACCTCACCAGAAAACGCTCTCATGTGAAACTCCTTGCCATTATCAGCTTTTAGAACAACCATCCCCTCAACTGCATAGGGGTCAACAAATCCAACATAATCAATTTTTACAGAGTCATAATCAGGATCTTGTACTTGATCAATTTCCATAATATTACGCATAAACTTACGATTTAGTGCTTATAAAGATAGCAAAAATTTAAGAACAGATAACAAACAAAATATCGAAAAATTATTTCTAAACGATCAAGACTTATGCGTAACCCCAAATTATTTAAAATCCACAACTAAGTGTAGCTTAATGTCAACAAATCCAGAGCGGGCCATATCATACGTTCTAAACAAATATGTTTCAGAATATATGAACAAAGATGTACTGATACTCAGTCTAGATACACAAACTAGAGAAGCCGCCAGAATGTTACGTCACTATGAAACAGACGACATTATTGTTACAGATAAAGAAAATTTTCCCGTTGGAATTGTTACAGATGAAGATATTTTAAATAAAGTTAGTGATGCGACAGTTTACGCAGAAGCTACATCACTAAAAGATGTCATGAGTACACCACTTATCACGATTAATGAAAAATCAACATTGCAAGATGCATTACATAAAATGAGAGACAATAACATCAGAAAGCTCCCAGTCCTTTCAAAGAAAAATCAAGTTATGGGCATGATCTTTCAATCAGTAATTGCTAATGTCATAAGAGATGCTACAGCTACGGCACCTCGTCTTTTGAGTCCCCCAGTAAAAGCGGTTTTAGGTAATCTAGGTTTTGTATTGCAGTTTGCAGGAGTATTACTTCTAGTACCAGCAATTCTTGCAACAGTTTTAGAAGATACCACAACTGCCACAGGGATTTACCTCACTACAGTTCTTTTGCTAGTTACAGGGTTCTTTCTAAATTCTTATGGCGAGAAATCAAGTCTTAATCTACAGCAGGCATCGATATTGGTCTTTGCAAGTCTATTTTTGCTATCCCTGTTTGGCACTGTGCCATATCTATACGTCTTTCCAAGTACTGAAAGTTCTGTAGAGATATTTAGTAATGCATTCTTTTCAAGTGCTGCGGGATTCACCACTGGAGGAATATCATTATTTGATGAACCAGAAAATTTATCTCAAAGTTTCACTTTCTATCGCAGTTACACACAGCTTGTAGGTGGAATGAGTTTCATCTACTTGGTAATTACTGCATTTTATCCAGAATCAAAATTACAGTCCATGCGCGGTTTCATATCTGGAAGAACGCTCCACATGAAAGAACTTTTCTTAACTATTACAGTTATTTTTTCAATTTACATTGTAATTGTTGCATCCTTGTTGTATGTATTTGGCGAAAGAAACATTATTGATAATTTTTCATTGGCGATGAGTACTCTTGCAACGGGAGGGTTTACACCTACATCTACAATTCTTGGAGGATTAGTTTGGCAAGAACATATAATCTTAATGGGTGCAATGATATTAGGGGCATTACCATTTACGTTCCACTATGCATTTGTAAGAAAAAAATTCCTATCACCAAAACTTGGAAAAGAGGTTTTAACATACTTTGCAATTTTAGGTAGTGCCACTATTTTGTTTATGGGAATTAGCGGATTAGATCCCATGCGGAGTGCATTTTATTCTGTATCAGCTAGTACCACCGCAGGACTTCAAATTGAAAGTCTTGCAGGACTAAACGGAGGAGCACATACCATTCTAATAATTTTGATGTTCATTGGGGGATGTGGATTCTCTACTGCAGGAGGTCTGAAAATATTCAGACTATTCCATTTAAGAGATGTAAGAGCACTACTTAGCAAAGTAAGAAGAGCAGAACTAAAAAGCCAGGCAAAAAAAGAAGTCATTTCCACATTGATTATCATTGCATTGTTTCCCACAATCGCAGCAATTACAGGACTGCATCTTGCAGAAATAGAGGATGTGTCTTACCAGGATGCATTTTTCGAATCAGTAGGCGTAATCACTACCGGAGGACTGTCAGCGGGTGTGATTGATTCAGAAACAGATCCTGCAACAAAAATTGTTTTAGGGTTTTTGATGATATTTGGAAGATTAGAGATTATTGCAATAATCTATATTTTTGTTCCTAGACTTAGCTAAAAAAGGATTTAATTCCATTAAAAAAAATTCAAAATCATGGAAAATATGGTCAAAAGCAGTAATAAAGGAAAAAAACTGATTGTCTTAGGATTCGTAACAATTGCCATCATATTTTTAATTTATAGTAGATATCAAGATCCAGAACTTTTGACACCTAGTGCAATTGACTCCATACAAAGAATAGCATATGGGTTTTACATTATTCTAGTAGTATCATTTGGTGCCATTGCATTTGGAATGTACAGATATCACAAAGAGAAAGTTGAAATCAATGGAAAGGATCTCTCAACAATAATTGCACTGGTAACATGGAATTCCAAATCCCGTAAAATCTTTGTAATTACATTTATCGGCTATGGTATATTCTTTTCATTAGTTTCAGGAACATTGGTGTATCAGCCAGAAGTTAATTTTGCAATTCATTATGGCGCTACAATCCCATCAGGATTTATTGCACCATGTTGTGACGGACCTGGATACATGCCAAA
>JAOUAY010000003.1 GCA_029860565.1 Candidatus Nitrosopumilus sp. | reverse complement strand
TTATAATATAGTGACAATGTCATACAATGTAATAAAATAAAGACAATTATATTAAATTTCCTAATTGTCATAAAAGTTAAGTTATGGCCAAAAAACTAAAAAATATGAAAGATCCGAGTGAAAAATCAGCCAACGTTAGTACAACTATACGCATTCCGAAGAAAGTTTTTGAAAAAATTGAACTCGAAGCAACGACTCAAGATTCCAGCATATCAAATCTGATAAACTCCATACTGCGGAAGTATGTATCCTGGGATCGATTTGTAGGTGATATTGGTTATATGCATATGCCTAAAGCGTTCCTTCGGAGCATGTTTGAAAAAATTAGCGAAAAGGACATGGAAAAACTTGCAACCACAACTGGATATGGACGAATGCGAGATGCAATTTTGTTTATCAATGGAAAGGTGGATCTGGATGGAACAATCAACGTAATAAAACTCTGGCTATCTGCATCTGAAATCCCAATACGAGTTATAAGAGATCCAGAAGATGTAGAGTTTATCGTTCCACATAATCTGGGTCAAAAATGGTCAATGTATTTTGGAATAATCTTGAAGACGATATTTGAGGAATTGGATCTTTCATTAAAAAAAGAGGATCTAGAAGAACATACTGTCACAATGATATTCTCCACAAACACTAATAAAAAAAAAATATGAACAAAAACTAATCATTGCTTCTTTCTATATCTTGTTGGAGAAAAAGAATCTCAGAAATGGCAGTGAATCTTTAGAGTTAAAATTGACTATAACGTTAAGATTTTAATGTCGTCAAATAGATCCTCTGCATTCTTGATGATTTTCTTGTCATCAGCGTCAGGCTCTGCTGTAATTAATACAAGATTCTCTCCGATTGGAACGCTGATAATAAGCTGTTTTGTCCTCCTTGATGCAATATAGTCAATAGGTCCCAGGACATCGTCAAGATCCTGCCTCATCCTAAAGTCCAACTGCATCTGCATGTAGGTCATTCTCACCTTATCATCCTCAAGTATCGGTTTCACTCCCTTTCTGAATCCGCCTGCCACAAGATGCCCCAGCTGATTTATGACACCAACATGCCTTACCTTGTCTTCCTTAGTCAGTTTTTGACATGCCATGTCTAGATCTTGCATCTGTTTAGGTGTAAGCATGGTCATGTTATGCTCTCAACATTATCAGTGCTGTATATTGTATTTTTCCTTCATGTAAAGCAGTTGTGGTCAGCTTGATGTCAAAAATATCACGGTCCTGTATGCATGCGTTAATCAGATCATCCAGTTCAGACTTGTTGTCGGATTCTACTATCTCAACTTTCATAGTATATTACCATCATCATTAGCAAACTGTCGGACAAAGACAGGTGGAATCTGAGAAAAGGCCCATTCTATGATGTCACTTCGTTTGTGGTCATATCTGTAATGAGACCTGGCCTGAATCTGGTTTGCAAAACTGGCAGCACATGGATACAGTATACAGTGAGAAGATACCTGGCTTAGGCTATGAATAATGTCTGGCCTGTGACCTGCCAGGTGTATCACCCATTGTCTTTTGTCAGCTGTCACCATCTTCTCATCAAAACAATAGTCACATTGGTTTGTAATCATCATTTTGTTTCTATGATGATGTGCTGCAAGAAGAAAATAAAGCAACAGTAAATTGCGTCTAGTTTGAATTATGTGATTCAGTTGACTTTATGCTGAATCAAATCAATTAGTTAATTCAGTTTTGGATTATCTCAAAATGGTTTGCGTTTATCTACAAAACAAACAGCATGTAATAATATGAAATATACCCAATTCGAAATAAAGGCGTCTGTGCCGTGGAAGCATTCCAAACATATCATGTCTTCCAAAAACAAACAAACAGACAATGCAAACAGTACAGCATCTGATTTTTCTTGGGATTGTACGTCTGAAAAAATCCAAAGGATAAAGGAATATCAAAAAAAGGCACGTCATCGCCTTGGGAGAAACTAGGTTTGCGGTGCGCTAGCTGTGGAAATCAGGCAAGTTGGAGGGATCCTGATTGCAACAAGTGCGACAAGCCGTTGCATCAGAAAAACTGCAAGGGAAAAGCATCTGACTGCAAGTGTCATGAAATAAACGAAAATCAATGGACGCAAAGAAAATCGGTGACTACCCAGAAATGACGTGTGTTTTCAGCATTTGTTTATTTTGTTCTGATTGTAGACAAACAATAGGAAAAGAGACAGATTGCTTTTTCGGAGTAAAGATACATGGCAAATAAGAAGAAACGCAAGAAGCTATTTGACAATGATAATGATGACAAATAGGACAAACCTGCATTGTAAGAAATTTCAACATAAACGGAAAAGTATATGGAGTACAATCCGAGAGAGATCAAACCAACATTGAAACAAAAAAAGAATGCCAAATACAATGCAAAGATGATTGTCTTGAGACCACCTATGACTGAAAACGAAATCCAGACGGGGTTGAATAGAAAAAAACAGACTATTTTAGGCATCTGCTTAGAAAACCAGGCAAATCAGAAGTTCACATACACTCCATGTTTTGACACATGAGATACACATGATCATCTCAGGAATATATGATCTGGACTTTTACCGTAAGGCAACACATACAATCAAATTGATATAGTAAAGAATAAGGTGTTCTAGATTGGAAACAGACACAATATACTATGCGATAACATCAATCATAATTTCAACTGTAGTATTTACGACAGTAAAATTTTCCATGTCGCGTAAGATTGCTGATCTACAAAGGACCCAAAAACTGCTTGGGTTAATCTCCATCATCATTATTGGATTTGAATTGACATTTCTTGGAATACTGTTTGATCTGTTCACCATAGCTGCAAGTGTGATTGCATCAGTTGGAGTTGCATTCGCGCTGGTGTCATTTGCATTACAAAACCACCTGAAAAACATGGTATCTGGAATAGGACTTTACCTAAACAAGAGAATAGATATTGGAGACATCATAGAGATAGATGACAAAAAAAAAATTTAGTTTATTCTATCTGAATTACTACCAAAAAAGAAATCAATGAAAAAAGAATAAAGTATCATGGTAAAACGTAAGAGATTCAATCAAACTGGACTTCTCAAACATCTAGATGCAAAGTGCAAGAGATGTAAGGCTAGTGCAAAAAGAATGAATTTGACAATTCATCACAAAAATCATGATTCCTCTGATACGGATTGGAAAAACATTGTAATTTACTGTAGAGAATGCCATAGTATCATAGAAGGAACCAACAAAAAGAAGAGTCAAATACGATAGATTGACTCTGCGGGGAAAGAAGAATCACTATAACGTAAAACTGCTACATGGATGCGGAGTATCAATTTCTTTGAAAAATAATAGAATCGTATTGCAAAATGGCCGGGACATATTTTCAGGAATTTCAGATGTTGAGGAATGGTTTGTGACAAATTGATGTTATGAGTAATTTAGATAAATTAAATGAACTAAAAATTATTAATTACATGAAATGAGTACAAGATCGTGGTGATTTTTTTTAACTAACGATCAGAAATTTGTAGATGGTTTACGTGGTTGGATTGGTACGTTATCTTCCAAACCATACTTTACCATTAATGAAAAATCTCTTCGCGAATATTTTGCACTTGAGACTAAAAAAATGGCACAAAATGACATAATAGAGAATAAATACGAAGGAAAAATGTCAATTGGTTCGTACCAATTAAACTTTGAAATTAAACTAACTGCAGATGGGAGTGAAAAGACAGCCGAGTTAATTTCAAACAATGCAGAAACAAATGTGTTTATTGCTGTAGGAGGAAATGGGATAACGGCACAAAAATCCAAAGGTGCTACAAAAGGTTCAGATGCAATGATAAATGTCAAAAATATTGAAAAAGCCCTAACTATTACTTTTGGGGGTAATGGAGTAGATAGAATTGCGGACGAAAAGTTGTTCCCAGGTACCAAAGGAAACAATGGTACCGATGGAGGTTCCGTAACAATTTGGACGGGAAATAATTCTGATGCTTTTGGTTATTCAGGAAAAGGTGGTAACGGACAAGAAGGAGCAAGAGGAAGAGCACCCCGAAATTCAAATCCTGGACCTAGACCTGATGGCGCAAAAATTGTTTCCTGGTCCGTTATTAAAGCAGCAAGAGTGTTAACTGGTACAGAAAAGGAATCCTTAGAGTCAATCAATTCAGGAGATGGAGGAAATGGGGGAGATGGAGGAAATGTTAGTATCAGAATGAAAGGAGAAAGCTTTGCAGAAGCTGTTGCAGGTGATGGAGGAATTGGTGGAAAACCAGGATTAGCCCCACCCGATTCTAAGAATGGTAATGAGGGTAAAGCTGGCAATGGAGGAACAATAGATGTTGAGGGAGGACCTGAAAGTACTTTGTCTCAAAATTCTCACCCAGGATTAAAGGGAATAGACGGTGTTGAGGGGAACAGTGGAAAATGGCTTATTCACATAACCTAAAGGAGAAAAAAGAAATCTAAAGAATAAAACATCCAACTTTTAGATCCTTTATATTTTAATCATGAAATTGGATATGAAATGTATTTCAGATAATTAGAATTGCGTAATCCTATACAAGATTATGTAGTTTGTAAGTTTTGAATATATTCTTGACTTTAGCACACCAATTTATGAATACTAATAATCAGTACCACAAACTGAGCAATGACATCTTCCATCTGAATATGTATTATTCCTACAATTAGGGCACCAATTTTTTGACATTTTATACTCAATCAAAGGATCAATAATTTTGTTTTTACCAAGTAATGTTAAAATATTTTGATTTTGAATTCAAATTAACGAAAACAAAATTAATGCAGCATATAAAAACAGGCTTACTATCATTATCCAAATAATGTTTTTTCATTAGATAGTTTGATTTATCAATTTGATATCGGAGATTATCAATTCGGTGGAATAATTTATCAATTCGGTAAAATGTTCCGAAATTTTCCGATAGTTTGATCGATGATGTCTATTAATTCGGTATCAATTCGGAGATTTTTCCGAAACTGTAGAAAAGTTACCGAAATGAATATGAACTCATAAAATAATACCTGATGGTTTTTGGAAGATTTTACGAGAAATTGTCATCTATTGTGTGATACGTTATTTGCGCACAATGACATTGATGACTTGCATACATGCATCAAACAGGCAGTCGTTATCTTGATTCATACCTTTCATTGCAAAATTTCCTTAAAAGCATGACCACTCAATGATTCTTTTTTGGGAATTAAACTGGGTGTATCTCTTTGGAGAGCAGATTTCTCATATCGGCATTGCTCAATATTCATTGACTAGATATTCTATTAGCCATATTCTTAATCCATAGATAGCCTAGATGGAAATATTTTTTCTCTTCAGCATCATAGATACTCTCAAAAATTATCTTGATGAATTCTCTTTTGGCTCATTTAACTCTCAAGAACTAAAGTCAAAAATCTCAGAAATGCTGCCATCATTTGAAATACAAAGTGATTCAGCATCCTCATCGAATTTTCTGATCAACGGTCTTGCAAACATACAAGATACGATGGTATCTCTGTCAACTTCTGAATCCTCCTTGGTATCGCCACCTGTCTTGTTGCTGGCAGCAGGTGTAGTGATCTTCTTTGGAGTGATTGGAGAGTCTTTTTTCAAAAAGACGGGAATACCGGATGTTGCGTTCATAATGATGCTTGGTGTCCTGATTGGCCCTGTTTTGGGCATAATACAGCCTGAAGTTGTGCTTGAGGTGGTCCCATATTTTGCGGCATTGGCATTGATAATAATCATGTTTGATGGTGGCCTTAACCTTGAAATAAAAAGCATGGTAAAGACTGCTCATTTTGCATTGATTCTTTCTATAATCGGATTTGTCATATCCGTCGGAATAGTGACTGGCCTCACTCATTACTGGCTGGAGTGGGGATGGATTGAGAGTATTTTGCTTGGCTCAATAGTGGGCGGAAGCAGTTCAGCAATTGTATTTGGACTGGTCAGAAATCTTCACATCTCAGGAGATGCAAAGTCAATGTTGAGTTTTGAGTCTGCATTGACAGATATCTTGGCAACCATCGTTGCGTTTGTTCTATTTGAGGCGGTACTGACAGGTAGTCTGGATATCAACACCTTGGGAGATACGATTGGCAGGGCCGTTGCAGTTGGATTGCTTCTTGGATTTGCAGTAGGAATTCCATGGATGTATCTTTCAACAAAGCTGTCAAACAGCCAGCATGCATACATGCTGACTCTGGGAATTTTATTTGTTCTCTATTTTATGGCAAACGCATTTGGTGAGTCTGGTGCGTTGACAGCTTTGGTATTTGGATTAATGCTTGGAAACAAAGCACATCTTTCAAGATATCTGAGATTCAAATTACCAAGGGTGGATTTAGATGATTCCATGCACAACCAGCTGACGTTTCTGGTAAGGACGTTCTTCTTTGTATTTGTCGGATTGCTTGCAAGCTTTGGAAATATGGAATACATCATATTTGGAATTGTTGCAACTGTGGTAATTTATGTTGGACGTGTCATCCTTACCAAGACCACCCTGACCAAGAGATTCTCCAAGCTGGACAGAAAAGTGACATCCGTAATGATCCCTCGAGGATTGGCAGCTGCAGTGCTTGCAACATTTCCATTGACAATGGGACTCCCAAATGCGGAGGCATATCCGCAAATCGTGTTTGTCATAATTATGGTGTCCGTCATCATCACCACTTTGGGGATGGGCAAGGCAAAGAAAATTCCACCACCTGAAAGCCAAGAGGGAGGTTTTGTAAATGAAATAAATGATAATGCATCAGTACAAGGTAAATCATAATTCCAGTTTCACAAAATGTCTTTTTACCAGTATTTGACTACTGTGCTATATACTGTCATGCAAAGTTAATATTCCCAAATCACTAATTTTGATATAAGAATAAAAAATATGATAAATACCAGATTAGATAGTTTCATCATAGGAGGGAACTTGATAACACACACATTACAATTATTGGTGAGACACAATGATTAGCGCCGATGCTTTTAGCAATATTCTTGTAACTTATGTAAAGCCAACAAACAAGGAAACGGCGTTTGACATGGGTTTGTCTTTGGCAAAATCCAACAATGCCAAACTGTCTGTTGTGGAATTCATGCAGGCAGAACAACCTGAATTTCTCTTCTTTAAGAGTAAAAACAACAAGAAAAAGGAGAACGAACAAAAACATCTAGTGGAGGATGCACTAAAGAAATTTGAAGAAAAGGCAAAACAAGAAAATGTTGACCTGAAAACATCATTCAAATCCACAGAAACACTAGTTGACAGCATAATCCAATACGTGGAATCCAACAAGATAGATCTGCTCATAGTTGATCACCCACACATGTCTCATTCAGAAGAAACACACTACAATGATGTAGTTAGTGCAATACATGACGAGGTGCACTGCAACATGCTGACTTTAAAATAACAAAAGAAATGTATGAAAGATATAATTTATTTCAATGGTCACTTGAACTGTACTATATTTTAAACAGTCAGAGTTCAACTGAATCTTATTTTGCTTGTAGTGAGGAGCAAAAAATTTAGCATGGACGAGTGAAAAGATGCAATCCTATGAGGTCAAAAAAATACTGGACAGGATTTAATTTAAAATGTCAACAAATCTGATAATTTCTGCACTAGTTATCATAATTGCAATCTTGGTTGGAGTTTTAATCATTACAAATTACAATTGGTTCTCACAAGAATGGTTGATTGGATTGGGTATTGTAATGGCAAGTGTGGCAGGAGCTGGCATCTTGGCATATTCAAAGATAAGAAGATGATTTCATCTAAAATCATTTTACAACCAATACAGGAATCTTGGATGTGTAAAGTATGTGGTTTGCAACACTTCCCAAATACGACTCATCTGATGAACCGGCACCCTTTGAACCAATTACAATTAGGTGATAGTTCCATCTGTTTGCAAAGTCAAGAATATCCTTTTTGGCAGAGCCGTGAATTATCTCTCCGTTCAGGTCTACGCCGTTTTTTGCAGCCGTATTTTTTGCCTTTTCTAAAAGCACATCAATTTGCTTTCTTTTGGATGAATCCAGATCTTCAATGTTATCAAATCCGTATCGTGATGGCTTTTGACTGACGTACAGTCCTGTTAGTGTAGCACCGCATTGTCTTGCAAAATAGATTGCCTTTTCCAGTCCCCTAAAGGAGTTTTGTGAGCCATCAAGTGGCACCAGTATCTTTTTGACCTCATAGGATTGCATCTTTTTTCACTTGTCCTTTATTGCTAATTAACCAATATGAAAAACCATATCTGGCACTATTCATTTGAACTGCCCTTCCACACTACCCTTTGTGGGAATGGAATCTCTATTCCTTCCTTGTCTAATGCATCTTTTATTACCGTCAATAGAATTGGCATTACCTCAACTAGATCATCACGTGGATGCCACACTCTAACCCAAATGTTTACACTGCTGTCGGCAAGCTCTGTGACCCAAAAGGTTGGAGCAGGTTCCATCAGTGAGTACGCTACATTTTTCTCAATTGCCTCTTTCATTACTGCAATTGCCTTGCTGATGTTTTCTTTGTAGGCAATTCCCACAGTCACATCGCTTCGCCTAATCTCGGATAATGCAAAGGTTCGAATGTTTGAGGTAAACATTTTCTCATTTGGAATCCTCACAACCGTCCCATCAAACTGCTGGATTCTGGAGGAGAATGTGTTAATGTCAATCAAAGTACCAATTACGTTGGAATCTGGCAGCTCTACCTGATTTCCTTGTTTTACAGGTTTTTCAATCATCAGGAATAATCCTGATATCAAATTAGAGACAACTGACTGGGCTGCAAATCCGATGACAATTCCCATGAATCCTCCAGCCACTATCAATCCACTGATGTCTATTCCTTGGCTGGCAGTCGCAGCTAGAAGAAAGATGATAATGATTCCATAATAGATTAGTTTGTCAAGACTTTTGGCAGAATCAACAGTCATTTTTGTTGCAAATCTTTTCTTGAAGACTAGACGCGCAATTCTGGCAATTATTACCCCTACAAATACTATGATTGCAGTGATTAGGATACGCCCAACTGTTATTCCAGTATCCATTATTGGGGCATCAAGAATCTCAAAGGCCATCAGTCAAACCCCCTATCCATTGAGAATTTTCTTTTTTCGGATTTGATGCTGGCTCTTGGGGCCAGTTTCCAGTTATTGTCCTTTTTTGAATACTCTACATGTTTTATCTCTATGATCTTGATTGCCTCTTCTTTTTTGATGAGCGCACTAATATCATCAATGTGGGCATCTGCTACATTATCCAGATAGTAGATGTTGTGATGTGTGAGTGAAAAGATTAACTTTCCAACAGATTGGCCTTCATTCAGTTTGTTGGTAATGGTAACCTTCATCTTTGCAAAAACGTATGGCTCTGGTTTTTCTGATTCCTCAAGCAGCTTTACCTTGCCATACATGCACAGTTTTCCCTTATCAGGTGTTCCATAAAGAGCAAATCTAGAATGCATTGGCTCACATGTAAAGCAGTCAAAAAAATCCTTAGAATTGTCTGAATTTACAACAAAGATTCCAATTTCTACTGGGAACTCCACCAAGATGTCTGCCATAGAATCTTTCTCAACAAAGACAGATTCTGCAAGTCTGAGAAACATCAGATCCTTTGTCTTTTTTGCAGGCAGATTGAGCGGTAGAATTGGTGCCAGTTCTATTCGTATCTTGTCTTTTTTGCCCGAAATTGACTTTGTTAATTCCTTGTTTTCAGAATTTTTTCTATAGTATGAAAATCTGTTTTCTTTTTTTTCAATTATAATTTGTGTTTTTGGCAAAAACAGTTCTAGTTTGTCAGAAACCAAATATTCCCCATAGTTGGAATATTCAATTTTATTTTTAGTTTGCATTTTTTTAATTACCTCTATTGTTTTCTTTCATATTAAATAAATTCCATAATTAAACTAACTATCTATAAACCTGTAAGAGAATTTTGTGTAATTCTGCCTTTGTGGAATTTAGTTCTTTGCGTAATTCTTGAGATTTTATTGTAGATTCAGTAATTGAAATTTGCCTTTCTTGCTTACTTATTGCACTTGAAGTAGATACAGAATTGAGTTTCTCTTGCTCGATTTTCATTTCATCTTTTAATGATTCAATTTTCTTTTCTAACGATAAAATAGTTTCAGATGACTGAGTCTGTCCTGCTAATTGTATAGCGATAGAATTTGCATCAAGTGCATTGATTTTTCCTGTAGATACTTGACAAGAATTTGAAGGGATTTTTTCTGCCATCTTTACTGTTTTTGTAGCAATATCTGAAGATAATTCTACCACAGGGATCCTCAGGGAAGTATTATCAGTACATATTTCAAAGACTATGTTGTATACCATTGAATTCTCAGGCCTGTCTTCAGGTTGAATCAAGGCTTTATTGACGGAGATTATTTCAGACACTATTCCATCAACATCTACTCCTGTTATAGATTTGTTCTTTGCAATTGGAGATAAATCGCTAGTTGAACTTAAACTCAAAAGGAGCAAATATTTTTGAAGTTCTGCCCTTACACTTTTTAATTCGTTTCTAATATCAGATATTTTTTTATGGATTGCAGAGACTTTTTTGGCCCTGTCATTACTAGGAATTTCATCATTAATTGAGGATAATTTTTCTCTTTGAATTGTAATTTCAGATTTTAAAGATGCAATTTGTGCTTCTAATTCCGAAATTGCCTCAGTAACTCCCCCATGGTTTAGTAGCCTAGATGAAATACTATCAGGATCAGACGCTCTAACTTTTACAGCACTTGTATTGCATGAATCTGCTCTAACATCTCGAGGAAGCTTGACAGATTTTGTTTCTGAATCAGAAGTGATAATTATCTCAGGGAATTTTATTTTTTCCTCAAAAGCACATACTTTGAAGACATAGTTATGATGATTTACTTTGGGAAAAGATTCAACTTCACCAGGATTCTTGTATTGCTTAGTAGTGGCCATATGAGTTATTTTTCCAATAGGTGTGGATTGTTGTTCTATAACTTCAGATATTGCCTCAGGGTTTGAAGAAAGTCCAAAGCCTCGCTTAACTAAGATATCAACTACATCGGGAGAAACACATGCAGCTTGATCATTTGATGTTCGAATAATTTTAACAAAATTTTCTTTGCATACAATCTCCTTGGGGGTAAAATTAAGATCTAGTTGTTTGTTGGGGGCAATTACATCAGCAAATGCCATGTTTGATGCAGTTACACTGGAAGTTAATAAGACAGATATTAAAAATAGACTGGCCAAAAACTTAGTCATCATCATTTAATCTCAATATTCTATATTGTCATCAAACTCCAAGCATCAAACCGTTGACTTGGGTTCTAGCCTCCAAAAGATCTGTACGCAACTGGCTAATGTCAAGTGCCAGTTTTACAGCCGATTCTTCACCGGATGAATCTAATTTTTTAGAAAGCAATTGGGATAATGTTTTTCTTTTTTCGTCCAAACTGTTTTTCAAGTCATCAATTTGTTTTTCCAATCCACTGATTTGCTTAGATACACCTGAATTACCGCTTATTTGAGCGATAATTGTCTCAGAGTCTATTGCATTAATTCTTTCGAATCCCACTTGACATGAGTTAGAAATAATTCTATTAATCAATTTAACATCAACATAATCAGAATCAGAGATCAGGTAGATTATTGGAAGTCGTACAGATTCTTTTCCTGTACAAGCCTCAAAAACAACATTGAATCTCTTAAGATTAACATCTCCAGATTCTAGTTTACCAACGCTTTCAGTAACTGATATGAGATTAGTACTCATCCCATCAAGAGGTTTCCCAGTGATTGATTTTGGAATATCAATTTTTGACACTTTAACATTTGGAGGCACATACAACACCATCAAATATCGTCTAAGTTGATCCTGAAGATTTTTGAGTTCTTTTTTCATTGATGTGATATTATTTAGATTTTCAGGATTCAGTTTCTGTTCATCAGATAAGGGAATTTTTTGTTTTGCAGCAGAAATTCTATTTTTCAAATCTGCTATTTGATTTTCAAGAGATAAAATCTTTTGAGAAATCCCACCTTTGTTTAATAAAGTGGCATCAATCGAGGCAGGGTCTGCAGCTTTGATTATTACAGAACTAGTATAGCAAGAATCAGCTTTTATCATGCTTCCCAGTTTTACACTTTTTGCTTCACTATCGGATGTGACATAAATCTCAGGGGCCCTGATTATTTTTGAATTTGAACATGCCTCAAAGACATATGCATATCCCGAGATGCTAGTGGAAGTTCCAGTAATGCCTTTTTTTGATAATTGTTTCAAAGTAGCAATCTTTTCAATTGTTCCAGCAGGCTCGCCTTTAGCGACTTTCTTTGTCTTAATTTCTTCTAGTTTTTGTTCTGAGAGTTGTTTTGCCCATCCATTTTGAGCTAATTTTTCAGCAGTGGTAGGTTTTACACAAGATACTTTTCCAGAAGAACTTTTGATAATTTTGACTAGTCCCTCACTACAAATTACTTGCTCTGCAGTAAAATCAAGTTTCATCTGTTGTCTAGGGCTGATAACATCTGCAAACGATTGAGATACAAAAGTACCTGAAATTAAGATAGCACCTAGAAAGAAAATTAGAAACCCAATTGACTTCATGACTGGTCTACCTCAATAGGACTAGTAGAATTCCAAAATAAATTGTAATTATTCATCGTAAACCTGCTAATTGAAGAAGTATGTTCTGTTGTATCATGCGCTGATAACATGCCAAATCCAGACAATGACAATATTGAATCTGAGGTCATTGCACCTATTGGCAACAACGTCATTTTTTTGTTCATTAGTGGTGATCATTCAGTTTTATTTATCAATGGAATAGGCATTTGTCATTAGTGGCAAAATCTACATGTTTTCTTATACCATAAAAAATAGGAAGGACAATTGGCATCGGGTAAAATAATTAGAGCAAAGGATGTCATGCACAGAGACATAATATCAGTAGATATTCAAACATTAGTTAAAGACGCTGCAAAAAAAATGACAGATTTAGATGGAGATTCCATCATAGTTGTTGATAATAATATACCTGTAGGCATCGTAACATACAAAGATCTAGTTAAGAAAAATATCACAATTACAAATTCAACAGACATACCAATTAGAAAAATAATGTCATCTCCATTAATTCATGCTGGGCCTGATCAATCAATTTGGGAAATAATGGATTTAATTTATGCAAGGAACATTAGAAGAATTCCAATAATAGATGAATATGATACATTGTTGGGAATAGTAAATTTGATGAGCATAAACAAAGCATTATCACTGTCAAGAAATTAATTGTGTTGTATACATATTAGAAAAATAAATTATCTATTCTAATTTTTAATCATATTTACTATCAAATTATTTTTTTGATATGATACGGTAATAGAATGAATCTTACTTTTATACAAAAAATATTTTTTTCCACTGTCTGTAATGGTTCCTGAAATTTTCAATAATTTAGAATCATGCATTAGTTGGATTTTTCTATATACTGTACGCATTGGTACCTGAGTGTCATTGCTAATTTCTAAAATAGATTTTGGCACATCTATGATTGCATCAAGTATCTTTCTAGAAGAGTCATCAGATAGTGCAACTAAGAGAGTCTGTTTCAAATTGTCATCTGTAATGGTTTGACTGGTTGAAACATTAGAAATCAACGATTCATTATTTTCCTCAACTGTTTGAGTTCTTCTCATAATGTTGCTAGATGAAATTTCAGTATTAAGCCAGAATAATTTTGAGTTAAATGAGCAGTAAAATATCTAGTTAAACAAAAAGTTTGGATAAATTATCTAGTTGATTTAATTCTAAACCAAGTCAACTTGAATCTGGTTTGTCCAGACCAATGTTTTTGAGAAATTTGTTTGCTTCAACAAGTGCATGTTTTTTGATTTTTATTCGATCGTCTTTTTTGATGGACTTTGAGGCTAGATGTAGCATTTCATCCATCAGATTGATTCCACCTTGAGCACCTTTTTTTAATCCTAATTGGTAAAGCATTGGAAGTTTTGCCAGATCTTTTTTTACAGTCATGGTAAACTCTGGGACTTTGGGATTTCTTTCATCAGGAACTTCAACTTCCACAAACTTGTCTACTGCTTTTGAGAGTAGAATCTCAAGATTTTCACCTATATTTCGTTCAAGCTTGGTGTTCTTTTCTTTTCTGGCCATCATTACAATTCTCTTAATTTTCAGTAGTGCTTGATTTGATTCTACAGAGTCAAAGTCATTTGCAGAAAGGTCTAAAGCAAAATCCTGCATGAACGCTGTCGCAATGTAGGAGATGGCCTCTTTTCTACAGGAATCTTTTGTGGTTCCAAAAGGACAATTATCACAATTTGTTGTAAAATATCTGGCCCCTCTTTTCCCAAAGCTTGAAAGAACTATTTTATCTTGATCTCGAAGTTTTCCTATGGTTCTTGAAACGAGTCCTTCATCAATTAATAATGCTTGAGAGATTTCTTGATTAGAATAAGAGCCTTCATCAATTAATTCCAAAATTTCTTCTTCTAATTCCCCTGGAGAACGTCTAGATGGTTCTTCAATTGCATCAGACAAATAATGAGAGACTATTTTGTCATCTTTTTCATGATTGATTACAAAATTTTTACCATCGTATTGTCCATCCAATCCGGATAGAGTTTCAACTTTAATAATTTTGGTAAGAATTTTATCTAAATTTTTAATTTGGAAATCTTTTAAAAGTTCAGATATTTTTTCTTTTGAAATTTTTAGCATTCCTGATGCAAAGAGATGGTATAAAGCCCACCTAACTTTTCTTTCATCACTTCGCTCAATTAATCGAAGTAGACTACAGAAACTATCGATTCTTTTCCATTTTATATCCAATATTTCATCTTTAGAATTTTTGATAAATAGTGTTCTATCCAGATCTTTTGTAAATTCTTCAAATAATTTTACGATATCTGTTTTTTTTATTTTTGATACTTGCTTTATTTTTAAACTTTTAGAAATTACATCTAACAGATCCTCTTTGAGCAAATTGGTTTCATCTCGATATTCTTTTGTTTCATATCTTAGAAATTCAAAGAATTCCAAAGTTCTATTTACAATAGATGCAGGTGCGAATATTCTTAGTCCAGCAAGATTTGAGGCAGAAACCCCCATGCAGATACTATATGAGTTGACTATTTATGCGTATAAAGACAACCATATGACTCATTTTATAATGAAATTAACTGATTTGGTTTGATTTGATTCTAAACAAAATCCTCCTGTCTTAATACCAAAACCTGACTTTGTCACTTTATGAGCACAACTCAAATCATCTGTGAAACAGAGATGTGGCAACCTGAGCCACAAAAAATCCTGGTTGAAAGAACACCAGTAGAAGAAAGGAGAAAACTTGTCATAGACAAAAAGATACTAGAATCAGTCCAAGGTCATACCTGGGAAGATCTGAGAGGACTGTCCTTAGGGTTTGAGGAGGAATGGTTCTAAATGTTTGCATCTGTTGGAATCAAATCATTCAGCATTGCGTACAAAGTACCTTTCTTTGAAAACTCAACCGTATCGCAAGTCAATCATGTAAGCATTGGAGGATCGAATGCCTTATGAAGCAAGTAATAGATTCCATTCAAAATATTTTCAGAAAGAAGAGAATTCCATTTCAATTTGATGAAGAATTATTGGAGACATATAATTAGGAGATAAAAAAATGAAAGCAAAAATAACCATAATTGCATCATTTACAATTACAAGCCTATTGTTTTCAGTGTACCAGCCTGGTAATGCCATAACATACTACAATCACGATGGTTCAGTGGAAGAATATCTTACAAAAATTAAAGTCGAACCGTACAAAGGAAAAAAAGACTATTGGGTTTACATGGTTGAAGCTTGTGCAACTGATCATAATCTGGTCATTTCCATCATAACTCTCAAGTCAGACATTGATGAGAAAGTTCTCGGGGTAAACAAGACAATCAAAAAGGGAGACTGCGGTCATTACGGCGCAGTGATGAAAGCAAATGATGGAGCAACCCTTGGAGCCAAGATGCTTGAAAGATACGAGGCAGTGGAAAGAATGCAGGAAATTATTGAAGGCGACAGCAGACACATGTCCAAGGCTGAAAAATCAGAGCTAAGCAGACTTCAATTTGTCACGGGCATGTACTTGAGGTAGATAAGATGATAAAATTATCTATGGAGGTGAAATGATGGCCAGAACAAAAAAGAAGCTGTTTGATGACTGAGAAGGGCAGTCAGTCAAACTTATAGCCATATTTTTTCCATTTTTTAATATGCTAGCCACACATCATTTCAGAATATGTCATAATTCAAAATTGATTTTATGAACTGTCCTCTGAGTGAGACTCTGAAGAATTTAGATCTCCTGTACCGTATTCTTTTAGGGTTTTTTTCCTGACAGACTCAGTATCTTCAAGCTTTTTAAGTTCATCATCCACATTGGAACGATATTCAGTTTGTATGGGCCATGGGATTGTAATGTTGTGCTTTTTGAATTCCTTTATTATCATGATTCTCATGTCACTTTTTACCTTGAACTGCGAACCATAATCCCTCACAAAAACCCAGACTGAAAAATCAATGGAGGAGCTGTTAAAGTTTGTCACTCTTACCCGTGGCTGGTCCAAGTCGACTAGGATGTTGGTATCGCATCCGCAGCTTGGTTTGTGCTGGTTTCTGTAGGGACATTTTACTTGGACAATCAAGTGTCGTCCTTGCACGTCTGTGATCTCGTTCATTGCCCTCTGTCCAACCTTCATCAATACAGAAGTAACCTCCTCAGGATCATTGAGATATGACGCGCCAACTTCTACCATTGCCGGAACAAAAGCTATGTCCTTTGAGTAGTTTACAATGGTTGCAGCTATTAGCTGTCTTGTCGGGATTATGGCGACAGATTCGTTTAATCCGTGCTTGACATATGTGACCCTTGGGGTAATCATATTCACTATTCCGACATATCCGTTGTCAAGCTTTATCCTGTCTCCCTCAACGAATATCTTATCTTTTTTGATTGAGAGATAGGCAAAATAGTTCTGCATTGTCTCCTGTAAAGCAAATCCAATTCCAATTGCAAGTCCGCCGCTTGCAGTGGCTACTACCACCAGATCCACTTCCCACCATGCAGCAATTCCGACTATTATCCCAAGAACAATGATTAATGGAATCATCTGTTTGAATGATTTAGGGGTGTTCTGTCCCTGCCTCTCTGTCCATCCGGGAGGACGGGCCCCAGGAATTATCGGTTCAAAATTGGAAATCCGTTTTTGTTCCCGCCATAGCGAAATTGTGTATATTTCCTCAGGAAAGACCCCGATACGCAAGACCTGCCCTGTCTCGTTGTTTCCGCTTGTACAATCATTAAAGTATTTTTTATATTTCTCTCTCTCTGACTTTTTCCACATTTCAAAGGTCTTTGATTTGATCTGCTTGAAGCTTCCAATGGGGACACCTTTTGAGGTGTAGTAATTTTCTAAAAAATTTTTTCCTTCAGAGTTTTTTAGCTTCTCTTGATAGTCATCTTCAGACATCTCTGATGGTCCATGTTTTGGTGGGGCCCATTCAAACAGTTGGTGAAACAAGTCCTGTTTGTCATCTGAAAATCCCCTCATGTGTATCCATTCCTGATAATCATATTTTTCCATTTTTCTTGCTTCATTGTTTGAGAGGATGATTGGTATTAGACTAGCAATGGTATAGCCTATTACTAAAATAACAAACGTGTGAAGTATTTTTGCAAAAATTTCTCTTGGAGTAAGTTCACTACCTGCATTGGCAGCATCTATTGCGGTTTGACTGTCAAACAGCTCAAAGGCCTGTATGTATACCGTAACTGAAACAATAAGGACAGTTGCAAACAGTGGCAACATGATATTTTTTGCAAATTTTGTTACGTAAGGTCTGAAATACCTGATTTTTTTTGTATCTATCCATGATGATATTTTCCTGCTTAGCAAAACAATTGTTATAATCCCTATGATCAATATGGCTAATGCCAGCTGTAATGTGGCATCCTGCATCAATAATTCACTTAGGGGTTTTAGATTAGAACCTGCAACATTTTCAATATCATTTGCCACAAAACAGTGTAATTCTGACTACATTTATGAATTCCACACTTGTGATGAACTATCAATTCGGTAAATGAACTATCAATTCAAAGACATCATGTTATCAATTCTTTATCAATTAGATTTTGGATTTTAAATAATTTCATCACCATGACTTGTGATTGCTACATTACCGTGAACCAACTCCAAATAAGGAATTCTATGATGCATCCTCCCATTGCAGTTATTGTGGTGCAAAAATAGAAAACAAAAAAGAATTTTGCTCTGAATCGTGTAAAGCAAAAGATTCAGTTTGGCATAAAGATGATGATATGTGATCCCTATGGCCAATTCTGACGATAATTATGATGAAGAGAACATCACACAAAAATTTGAGCGACTGTATCCAAACTATGACTATTCATTGCAATCCGCATATCATGAAAAGAATACAAGAAAACGCAAAAGAATGAAAACGATGTACTGAATTGGATTCTATTTTTAATAATGCCTTTTGGTCTTGGGATTTGTTTAGTTGTACAGATTCAAAAAGGGATTGTTTATCGGCTACACATGCCATCAAACAAATCATCCACATTGTTTGTATTCATGAATTACAATTACATCTGCCGTCACAAGGTTTGTAGGTGTTACCTAGTTGGTAAAATCCATACGGAAAGAAAAACCTTCAATCAAAAAACAAACATAACAAAACTTGTCCCAATTTTTAAATCATATTTTATCTTTCATTTGATAACTGTCCACGGAACACCTCGTAGAATTGCCCTTCATTCAGCATGGATAGCAAAACCATCAGATCACTTGAAGATATTATCCCTTATGGCTTTCCATTATCGATGACAGGAAGTTTGTGAATTTTTTTTGCCAACATCAATTCCACTGCATCTAAAATCGAAGAATCAGATGTCATTGAAATTACAGGAGAAGACATTATTTCTCTAATTTGAGATGTCGGTTTATCATCATAAACAGTAAGCCCTAATGCGATATTCCCATAAGTCACAATCCCTATTATGTAGTCGCGTTCCTCTACTAACAATGACGGTATGTGGTTTTCATACATTATTGTGGCAGCCTCTTTCACACTAACATCGGCTTGAATTGATTTTATGCTGGTAGTCATAAAATTGCCTATCGGAATCTTTGTTTTTTTGTATCTAACA
Organism: Candidatus Nitrosopumilus sp.; assembly: GCA_029860565.1. GTDB lineage: Archaea > Thermoproteota > Nitrososphaeria > Nitrososphaerales > Nitrosopumilaceae > Nitrosopumilus. Next base: position 10,075 of record JAOUAY010000003.1, on the reverse strand, counting down.
CGTAATACCATGTCATACTATCTTTTTATGGATTGTCCAACAAATTGGATAGTTTACGTCAGATTTTAGAATTTGAGAAATAAGTTTAGATATTTTCTATATCAATCAAAGTAACTGGACAAGTCACATTTTCGACAACTTTTCTTGAGACACTGCCTAATGATAGCAGTTTTTTCATTCCTTTTAGCTTTCTTCTCTTTGACATTACTATCAGATCCACTTTTTCTTTTTCAACTGTATCTAGAATTATCTCAGCTGCATTCCCAATTGCAACTTTGATTTCAGATTCAATGCCGTTGTCTTTGCATTGTTGACTTCTCGTTTTCATCTCTACTTTCATTTCCTCCCTTATTGACTCGTTTGCATCATCGATGCTTTTTACCAGTTTTTCTCGCTCAGAAGAAGACAGTGCAAATGACGGTGGATGTGATATCTTTTCCACTATGTGCAAGATGATGATTCTTGCAGATGTATCTTTTGCAGCATGAATTGCATGCTTTAAAGCCTCGTCTCCTGCAGGAGTTCCTGCATGGGGCACAAGTATTGTTTTGTACATGCTTACAGTTGGATCATTTCACAAATAAACCGTCCATTGTTTTTCAGATTTTCATTATTCTTGGGATGACTCTTCTTCAACAGCAAACTCCATAGATTCAAAACTTGTTCCCTTACACTGGGGACATTCTGTAATTATTGACACTCCTGCCTTTTTTGAAAACACATTTCCGCAGGATTTGCATATGCGTATGTCTTGCAGGGTTGTCATCATGTTTGTAGTCCTTATTCAATAGTTTAAGATATTGAACAAAATCAATTCTGAGAATCAGTTTAGAGAATTTCATTATTTTATAATATAGGTGAAAAGCAAAAACTTTTCAAGTATAATGGTAATAAAATCATTCAAGTTCCATACACCGCAAATCACATATCTAATTAAAAAAAAATTGTGGGCACAAGTAATCTTTGCATTATTTGTGGGATTGGTCTTGGGCATATTTTTAGGACCTGAGACTGGAATTGTTGAGAAAGAAACCGCAGAAATAATCACAAATTGGTTATCAATTCCAGCCAACCTATTTTTAAAAATTATTCAAATGATCATCATACCGTTAATTTTTGCATCAATCATTCGAGATCTTACATCTTCAGGAAGTATGGAACAACTTCAAAAACTAGGTTTTGGTGCAGCGATGTACTTTGTTGCAACAACTGCAATAGCATTAACCATTGGGATTTTGGTAGTAACTGCAATTGCTCCAGGAGATTTTATAGATAGTTCTTTGATCAGAGAAAGTTTTGATTTGCAAGACACAGAACCAATTGAAAGTTCAGAATTATCAATACATGAAATTCCGCAAAGCATTATTGGAATTATTCCTAGCAATCCATTGGCATCTTTTATGTCTGGGGAGATGTTAAGCATAATCGTTTTTGCATTAATTGTAGGAATTTCACTGATTACTTTACCTAAAGAAAGCTCAAAACCCATTCTGGACATATTAGAATAGATACAAAAACTTACAATGAAAGTCGTATCTTGGGCAATGTGTTTGGCACCCTTTGCCGCTTTTGGCTTGATGGCAGGTATAACTTCAAAACTTGGTCTTTCAGCACTTGTGGGGCTTGGGGCATACATGGGTACCGTTGTAATCGGTCTTTTTGCAATGCTTTTGATCTACATCATAATTATCAAAATTTTTGCAAAGAGACCACTATTATCTACATTAGCAATGATGAAAGATGCTCAACTTCTTGCATTTTCAACTTCCAGTTCTGCGGCAGTTATGCCCGTGTCAATTAAAACTGCAGAAGAAAAATTAAAAGTAAAACCAAAAGTTTCCCAGTTCATCATTCCTTTGGGAGCAACAATCAACATGGATGGTACTGCCCTCTATCAAATTATAGCAGTATTTTTCTTGGCACAGCTTTTCAATATTGATTTGGGATTCACTACAATACTTTTGATTTCATTAACTGCACTTGCAGCATCAATTGGAGCTCCATCAGCACCTGGGACAGGAATTGTCATATTGTCAACGATTCTCATTGCAGCAGGAATACCACCTGTAGCAGTTGTGCTTTTGCTGGGGGTGGATAGAGTTCTAGACATGACTAGAACAATGGTCAATGTAACAGGGGATCTTACAGCTTGCTTGTTCTTTGATAAGAGAATACAGGAATTTGACGATTTACCTAAAGGATAATTATGGAAATCATTAACTTGTGGATTTTTGTTTTGCCCATAATTATCTATAAAGATGACAAAAACCGGTTTTAGAAATATTGATCATTGGTGAAAACAGAGGTATTTTCATCATTGGATTTCATCTTGATGTTTTAAATTAAAAAACGAATCATTGGAAATGAAGATTCGATTAAAAATGATTAAGCCAACAAGAAAAAATAATTTTAGACTTTCAAAAAAGCAAATTCAAAATATATTGGTTCCCTTAGATGGCTCAAAGTTTTCGCTTCATGCACTTAACTATGCAATAAATTTGGCAAAATTTACTAGTTCAAAGATTACAGTAATTTTTGTAATCCCTGCAGATGTTTCACCTATTCCGCTAGATGACTTGTTTGATCCGCTGTCATCCATAGAGCCCAAAGGCTACAAAGCAAAAATGACCAGACAAGGACAGAAAATCTTAGATCAAGCAGAAGACAGATGTCTGCAAAATAAAATTAGGTTTACAGGAAGCATGTTGTGGGGCAATCCTGGACATGATATTGTCAGATTTGCCGAAAATAAAAAGAACAGTATAGGATTGATCATAATGGGTTCGCGAGGGCAAGGACATGCAGGGGAAATATTGCTTGGAAGTGTTTCTTATAATGTCGTTCACAAGTCCAAAAAACCTGTAATGATCATAAAGTAAATTCAACATGACAAATTAGCATGAAGATTATTTTCAAACATGGTATTTTGAATATCATTTAACTTGTCAGGGAACTGTCATTCTACAGTTGGAATACGTTGAAATTGAAATTATTTCGATTATAGTTCTCATATGTCTCTATGCACTTTTTAGCGGACTGGAGATTGCAATAGTTGGAGTAAGACGCTCCAAAGTAATCCGATTATACCGGCAACAAGTTCCAGGTTCCTCGCCACTCTACAAACTAAAAATGAATCCTAGCATGATGACCTCAAGTGTAAATCTTGGCAACACCCTGGTCAACGTAGCCTCTTCTGTTCTGGCAGCAGACGTTGCAATAAAACTACTTGGAAGCCAGGGTGTAGCGATAGTGATTGGAGTAATGACGTTTGTAATTTTGGTATTTGGTGAAGTGCTGCCTAAAACATATTGTAATATTAATCCTGAAAAAATATCTCTGAGATTTAGCAAAGTACTGCTTGGCTTTACCTATATGATGTATCCCTTTGTAATATTTCTAGAATATCTTACTAAAACGATAATGAAATTATCTGGAGGTTATCCTCATCTAAAACCCATCACAGAAGAAGAAATCAAAGAGGTGGTTGATCAGGGATACGCAGAGAAAACTCTGGAAAAAGAGGAACATGATCTTGTACATAATGCATTGGAGTTTGATGATACGTCAATTCAAAATGTAATGACACCAAAAAGTGAGATATTTTCTCTTGACAGTAAAAAGAAACTGTCAGAGGTCATATCAAAGATAGAGGAAAGAGGGTTTTCTCGCATTCCTGTATTTATAGAAACACCTGAAAATATTGTAGGTGTATTGCACATTTGGGATATTGCAAAACTGCCTGAAAAGGAATACGGCAAAACTAGAATAGGTACGATTGCCAGAAAACCCTTTTTTGTTTATTCAAGTGATAAAATCAGTGATCTCCTCATCGAACTCAAGAAAAAGGATTCACACATGGCAATTGTACTGAATAATGAAGAAAAACTTGAGGGGATAATAACAATAGAAGATCTCATTGAAGAGATAGTAGGGGACATAAGGGGAGAAGCTAAAGATAGATAGCGTATCTTTGATTTTTGGTTTGATTGAAAATAAAAACAAAATAATCACTACCTTTGAAATCCATACAGAGTATATCTCATCATCTTCTATCATCATTGAAAATTACATCATGTCTTTATATCCAAAAATTCTCAAAATACTCTACTTGAAAAAATCAAATTGGATTATGATTGCTTTTTTGACAATACTACTACCATTGTCATCTGCTGCATTTGCCGAGTCAACTTATGACATCAACATCCCTTCTGGTTCTGCTGACAGGGATTCCCCGTTTCATTGGTCAAGTGAGAAGGATGGCGACACTTCGGGATTCATTGAGATCATAGTAAATGATACAGTTTTTTGGAAGAATGGAGACACGGTTACTCATACTGTTACTTCTGGAACCCCTCTAAATGGACCTGATGGAGTTTTTGATAGTGGTAAGATGGGTCCAGGAAAATTCTTTGTACAAAAGTTCACACAAATAGGAGAGTTTCCATATTACTGCACCCTTCACCCGTGGAGAACAGGTCTTGTAAGTGTAGTTAGCGGTCATAGTGTATTGCCTAATGTTGGCATTGATGTAGGAGACGGAAAGACCACATTTGATATTGAATACAAGTTCAACAGGTTGGTTGACCGTGCAAGTATTGATGAAAGCGTAAAGTCCATCTCTCTTGAATTGAGAGGAAATACAATAAATGATGACAACACGTTGACTTTGTTTCTTCCATCTTCCTTGATTAGTGGAATATCCTCTGTATCAATAGATAATGCTATGACAGAAGAATTTTCTCAGAACTTTGAAGATGAAATCACAATTCTGACAATCATGGATATCCCTTCAAATGCAAAATCTGTAACCCTTGTTGGAACTACCATAGTGCCTGAATTTGGAACAATCACAATAGTCATTTTGGGAATTGCAATCGTATCCGTAGTTGCAATGTCTTTACATCCAAAGATTGGAATTAGGTAAAAAGAATATAGACAGACAGATTATGATCGTTCTTCTCCATCTTGCAAGAAAGTAATTCATCTAATCAATTTTAGGTTTTTTTGTTTCAACTAGCAGACTCATAATTGATTCATCTGTAATGACGTTTCCAAGAATTGTGGGTTGTCCAATCCTGTGAAACAGTTCTCCTCCGAGTTTTGCGGTAATCACCAGCACCGCAATAAACAAAATTGCTTCAAATGACAAACTTGTAAATTATGTTGTCACCTGTTAGGTAAACTAAACACTGTTTTTCCTTTTTTAATTCAACTTTCCATGGGGGTAGGAAAATATTAAAAAAAGTAAAAGAAATATTTATTTACATTTAGGCCAGATTCCAAATCTTGTTTGCTTGTATTTTCTAACTCTCTTCGTAATCCTCACCTCATCTTAGAAGTATAAACGCAATTACCTGTATGCATCAAGTATCTCCGGATCAAATTCGGGTTCGACCGTGCGTTTACGCAATCGTTGTCTCAAAGTGACAAGAGAACTGTACAATCCGTACTCCAATGCATGCAATGAAGTTTCAACTGATTCAATCATATGGATTCCATTCCTCTTTATCGTTTCCTCCTGCAAAGATCCAGGACAGGCCCATCAGATCAGCCGCAATTGGCTTGTATTCGCTGATCAGGGGGGCGTTTTTGACATGTTTTTTAACCGCGTCTAGTTGGTCTGCTTTTTGGTTCTGTCTATTTATTATGATTTGTTGTGTCATGAGATGAAAATAATGCAAGACAGTATTAAGCCAAAAGATTTTTGCTCAAATTCAATCCCAAAATAACCAGTTGATTTCATCCAGAATATAATCAACTGATATTTGGAGAAAGACATTGCATACAACAGTCTGAAACGAAGAATGAATTACAATGAAAGTCAAATGTAAAAACTGTGGAAAGGGTTTTGAATTGTTTACTTCAGATTTTTGCAGCATGTACTGTACCATAGACTGTTGCCTTAAACCATGATTAGAATCTAGTACCACTAGTCTAGTATTTTATACCAACTCGATTTTTGTAGGACATTTCGGCTCGTGTTTTCATGACTTCCAAATTAATCACATCTGCAGTCTCATCAAATGGGAAGAAGACTACAGATGAACTTGGCAAGAGCATCAGAAAACTGCATGCAGATTATGACAGGCAGCTAAAGAATGCAAAGACAAGAGGAAAACTTCGACAAGTGTTCCAAAAGCACAAACGTGATCACCAGGCCCTATTGAAAAAGCATCTCAAAACAGAAGAGATGACAATCAAGAAACTGGGAAACATACTGGATCAAGAAAACTAATTTACGAATACACAAATCTTTTTTTATTTTTTATTTTAAACCGACCCAGTCCCACATGAGTATGAAATTCAATCGTCTCCAATGACAATATGTAAAACTACCAATGCAGCAAGCAATATCACAAGGCCAAACTGGCCATGAAGCAGCTTGCCAAATATCTTGGAGTTTCTAGATGACGTATACTTTAGCAGTAATCCGCTTACCATCATCACACTCATTACAATAGCCAATGACAGGGAGACTGAATCCAGGTACCTGGATAATATTAGACCGTGCGTCATTCCTGCAAAGTACCCGATGGAGTTGAGCATTATGTGGAAATTCAGTATTGGTCTGTAGACCGTCCTGATCTGCTTTGCAACCTGCATTGTAGAACTGCCAGTCTTTATGGAATATCGTCGAATTTTGTTCATTGCGATAAAAGGTATGTTTGCCACTATTCCTGCGCCCACTGCAACCCATCCAAGATTTTCTACAATGTCTTCTGCATCATCATCATCATCATCTGCATATGCTAGCGTAGGAGGAATCACTAGTAATGCTAGTAATGTTAAAAATACAATAAATTTCAGATTGGTTTTCTTGACTGTCATGATTTTTGACTGGATTTTCTTTTTGATGATGTGATCTTAAAAGCAGTGTAAGCTATCGAGACTCCAATTGCTGCAATTGTGCCATACAGAATAACATTTCCAATGTCTGTACCTATTGGTATGCCTTCATCCTGATGCTCTCTTTCTCTTTTCATTTCTCCAAAACCCTCTCTGTCATCATCACCCTCATCATCCTCGGCATACACAACTGGAATTATGTATACCATTGACAGCATAACAAACAATACAAACACAATTGATATTGATTTCATATTTTGTTTTGATCCATTATTTTACAGATTTAAAGAAAGTATAGAATTTTCACGAGTGGAAATCAATTCAGAAAATCAGACATCCCAATTAAGTATCTGGAAATTCTTTTTTGATCATGGCAACAAAAAAACCTGTAAAAAAAGTAGCATCAGCACCAGCAAGGTCAGGTCTTTCTGAATTTGATAGAATTTTTGACAATTTTAAAAAAGATATGGAAAAATCATTTTCTTCTTTTCCGAGGATAGATTTTCCATCCTTTCCAAAATTGCATGAAACTGGATGCGATGTGATTGATGAGGGCAATCAGATTCGAATGAAGATGAATGTACCGGGTCTGAAGAAAGATGAGATTAATCTCAATGTGACAGACAACTCAATTGAGGTGACAGGAGAGCACAAAGAAGAGGAGAAAAAGAAAAACTTCCTGAGAAAAGAAAGACACAGCATGTCCTATTACCAGACCATCCCGTTATCTGAAAAGGTAATCCCCGGAAAGGTAAAGGCAAAACTGACTGATGGTGTCCTAGAAGTGACTCTTCCAAAGAGCAAACCTACACTCACACAAAAGAAAAAGGCTGTCAAAGTGCAGTAATTTTTTTTCTTTTTATTTTAAATTTAGTTCCACATGGGTCTTAATTTTACAGCCTAAACTATAACCCCATACGTGTTGTGCTGGGGATATAGTTTAGTGGAATGTTTTCAGACCCACGTGGAAATTGGAATTTATAAAAAAATTACTTTTAAAACAAAGATTAAACTAATTTGATGATTTTCCTTTGTGGGATTGAATTAATGCAGCACATCATAATTTCACATGGGTGGTTTCAGCAGAAATTGCAGAATTTCTAATCTGGTTAACCATCCTTTTTTGCCCAAATAATTATTATCTTTGTTTATTGATAATAGCGCCAAGCTTGCATGCGTGCATTAACAACGCATGTTCGCAATTTGTGGGATTTTCTTTGCATATCACACATGTCAACATGTTGTTTTTTAGATGTACTTTAGTTGTTATCTCACGCTTTGCATCTTGGATAACTGCCTCATATTCATTAACAGATATCAGATGTAAATTAGGATACGTTTTTTCGACCCATTCCTCTTTAGACAACATCAGACCTATTTTCCTACTAACCCATGGCTCAAAACTTAGAGTAGTCTGTTCTCTTTCCTTTTCCACCTGAAATCTTTCTTTGAGCTTGTCAAAGTCAGAACTAGACATTTGCAATCTTTCTCCATTCTGAAACACAGGGTCATCCCCCATATTGTACGTCAAAACTAACTCAGTTAGATTATGTAAATCAAACGTATGAATGGAATTTTTTTAGAGACAGATTGCCATTCTGTTTCAGTAGAGCCTACATCTTATTTTTCATGTCATAGCATTACATGGTTTGTGATGTTCTATCAAAGACATCACTGCCGTGAAAATGTGTTGAAAATATAAAAAAACTGATTTGTTTGATTTGAAGATTAATCTTCTTGATCTAAGAGAATTCCCAGTTTCTTGATTGTCATCTCTTCTGCCTTGAGATGTTTTTTCAGAAGGTTCTGATGATCACGTCTGTGCTTTTGAAACACTTGGCGTAGTTTTCCTCTTGTTTTTGCATTTTTTAGCTGCTTGTCGTAATTAGCATGTAATTTTTTTATGCCTTTACCAAGGTCACCCAGAGTCTTTTTTCCACTGGATGAGACGGCAGTTGTTATTGATTTTGAAGTCATAATGCAGTCACGTAAAATATCCCAGAAAAATCGAGTTGGTGAACAATACTAGACCATCTCTGTTAGATTTCAATCCATGTTTTAGAAAGCAGATGGTGATTGACGCTCATGTTTGATACCCTTGATGTTGTAATTAAAAATAACAATTACTCTATTTGCTTATGGTATGATTGCAATTTTTGTAAAATTCTAAATCTAAATAAGTACGGATGTAATCCACATTTCGTTGGAAATGGGGGAATCCGTAAAACAATATTCAAAATATGGGCCTTACGAAATAGAAGAAAAATTGGAACTGTTTTTCCCATCAGTCGAGGTCAGGATAAGCAGGGATGATGAAGGTCATTTTTCTTATTTACGCAAGGATTCTGAAGGTAACATCGTGGAAAAGATCATTCCATCAGTTTCAAAAAAGATCAGGATAGAGGTTGCACCAATCAGGCCACTGAACTATCCTGCACGCAGGACCAATTTTGTCTATCTTAAATTTGACAAGGAAGTGTTTCTAAGTAAAGGTGCATCAACTTCATTTCTGGTTCGATGTCCTATAGAAATTGGCATTTTCCTTGTCCACGAATCCAACAAGGATTCAATGGATTGGTTTACATGCGATCCTTCAAGTTCGAGATTTGGTTTGTATGGGGCACCAGATACAGGCAAGCTTTGTAAATATTACAAGGTACCAATTGTAAAAAGCGAGCTTGATTCTGAGCTACATCTTAGCTGTGTGATGAAAGTAAGTTTTGTGAACCAATTAGAGCGAGGATATTCAATAACCAAGGCCATTTTTCCAATTACAGATCATTTGTTATACTATAAAGGGGAAAAGTCACAATTAGATTCCCTCAAAGTTACACTTCGAAAACGAGTGGCAGTAGAGTATGTTGAAACCGCAGAAGTACCGTTGACGCAAACTGACTGGACTCAGTCCCCGTCTTGGGAAAAAGATACACAAACACCCTCGATGGAGATGGGGTTGGAATAATGTTTCACGAAATATTTGAGAGTCTGGATTCGTTTGAAATAGCAGGTACAGAGTTTTCTCTGTTCAATCTTGTAATAGGGGCAATCATCATGTTGACAGGATTTGTCATTGCACGAATTTCCAAATCTCTTTTTAACAAGTACTATGCTCCTATTTTGCCTGAACATACTGCCAAGAACTTTGGCAAGATGATTTATTTCGGAATAATTGTCATTTCGTTTCTAGTATTTACAACGTCCACCGGGATTGATTTTTCAGGGCTTTTGG
>JAOUAY010000152.1 GCA_029860565.1 Candidatus Nitrosopumilus sp. | reverse complement strand
TCTAAAAGAGAATGTATTACACGATATAACTCATTGGGGAATTAGAGCCTCAATTGGAGCTATATTTATAATTCATAGCTTGAAAAAATTTGATCCTAGTTGGCAAGAGTGGCTAATGAGCATCGGAATGCCACCTGAAATGCAGTTACCAATTGCATTGGCAGAATTTATCGGAGGGATTTTGTTGATCATAGGCGCACTAACCAGAGTCACAGGTTCAGTATTTGCAATAATATTACTGGGGGCCATATTTCACATTAGGTGGGAAAATGGATTTTTTGTTTCTCAAGGAGGATGGGAATGGGATCTAGTAATGCTGGCAGCAGTTCTTTCAATAATTGTTGCAGGTCCAGGAAGAATATCAATCTCACACCTAGTAAAAAAAATACCTAGATTCTTACAGTGATTATTTTATTTTTTTATTTAATTCTGTAATGAATTTTTTTATCTTAGGTTTTGGAATCACTGCGCCACACGCTTTATCATGCCCCCCACCAGAACCGCCAAGATCGGTTGCCAATAGATTTACAATTTTTCCCAGGTGGACCTTGCAGTTCTTAGATCCTCTAACTGAGACAGCATAAATACCATGATCAATTCGTTCCTTGTAAGCAACACCAACATCTTTTCCAGACAACCCCATTACAAAATTAACTGCTCCGCTTGCGCCAGCATCCAAAATTTCCATATGACCAAGGTTAGCCATTGTTTTCATACCTTTCTTTACTTTGGCAATCATTTGAGATAATTTTTCTACCTGAATTTGTGCAAACTCAAAAGTGTTGGGTATATCATGAGGGAATTTAGAATCTGCCAGCTCTTCAACCAAATATTGTAAATAATCAGGCTCTCTTTGATGCCCAACAATGTTGTAAGTCATCACTGTTGCACTAATCAAAGCAAATTGTCTATCGTAAATTTGGAGTAGCTTTGAACCAATTGGCCTATCTTCCATATAATCAGTGATTGCAGCGCATGTTGCAACAAATGAAGCATGATCATTAAGTTTAGATGCATATGCGTTGTAAACTTGAACAGTAGTGCATTCATTGATATCATGAATGACTTTAACTTTAATTTTTTCCAAAGATTTTACAACGTTAGGATCAATATCATGGTGGTCAATGTAAGTAACTGAAACTTTATTTTTTCTAAGTCGAGTCATAATATCTATAAATTCATCTTGAGTCTTTTTGCTTAGTCCCAAATCACAAATGAATAATGATTTTAGTTTTTCATCTAAAACAACTTGGTTTAATGCTTCCATTTGACCAGGATAATCTACAAGAATTGCATCACCACCAAAGGCTTGTCGTATTAGTGCTGCAGAGCTAATTCCATCACAATCTTCTTTATGAGAAATACAAATAACTTTTGTTCGTTGTTGCTTAGTTACTTTTTTAGCTGGTGTTTTTTTAGTTACTTTTTTAGCTGGTGTTTTTTTAGTTACTTTTTTAGCTGGTGTTTTTTTAGTTACTTTTTTAGCTGGTGTTTTTTTAGTTACTTTTTTAGCTGAACTAGATTTGAGAGTTTTTTTCTCAACAGGCTTTTTGGATTTAGACAATGCCAATACAGATTAAAAAATCACAAACCCTCATTTAAATGAAGAATATAAAATTAAGATTTTCTAAAAGGTTTTTTGATGTTTTGGTGCACCAAAGAACTAGAATCAAGATAGACGTCATAAAATGACAATCCTTCCATTTGAGTCTGATGATCAATTTCTTGAATTTTTTTTAATTCATCAGACGATGCATTTAGTACCAAATCATCTAATTTTTTTAGATGTTCACGTTCTTTAGGAGTCATTTAATTTCTGATTAAAAATTCTCATTTATGATCAAAAGTTGGCATATTAGACTAATTACTAAATTCTATAGACATGATTTTGGCGAAAATATAATAAAAGATTTCAATTAGACTCAATATGGAGACTAAAAACATAGGCCTGCGTGGAATTGAGGTTGCAGATACAAAAATTTCAAACATTGACGGGGAAAAAGGCAAGCTCATTTATCGCGGATTTGATATTTTAGATCTCACAAAAAATTCAACATTTGAAGAAACTGCATACCTATTACTTTATGATAAGTTACCAACTAAACAACAATTAGAAGAATTTAATTCAAAATTGATTGACGCAAGATACATTCCAAAACAAATGCAAAAAAACATGGGAAATTGGAGAAAAGATGCAGATCCCATGGATATGCTTCAAGCATTCGTATCCGCACTTGCAGGTTATTATGATGAAGAATTTTCAAATAAAGAAGCCAGTTACGATAAGGCCATAAATCTCATAGCAAAAGTTCCCACCATTGTTTCCAGTTGGCAAAGAATTAGAAATGGATTAGAAATTGTAGATCCAGATTCATCATTAAGTCATGCTGCAAATTTTCTATATATGATGACAGGAGAGAAACCAGATTCTGAAATTGAAAAAATCTTTGACGTGTGTTTAATTCTTCATGCCGATCATACATTTAACGCATCGACTTTTACAGCCAGACAGGTTGCATCTACAAGGGCACACATGTATTCAGCAGCTAGTGCTGCAATCGGAGCATTAAGTGGAGAACTGCACGGAGGAGCTAATACTGAAGTAATGAAAATGCTCTTAGAGATTGCAGAATCAGATAAAGTTGAAAGTTGGATTAAAGAAAAGATGACTGCCGGAGAGAAAATCATGGGAATGGGTCATGCAGTTTACAAAACGTATGATCCAAGGGCACAAGTGTTAAAAGAGCTATCAAGAAAACTTGCAGAAAAAAATAAAGAGCCATGGTTTGAGATGACAGAAAAAGTAGAAAAAGCAACTATTTCTGAAATGAAATCACAAAAAGGCAGAGACATTTATCCAAATGTAGATTTGTACAGTGCTTCAATTTACTATATGCTAAAAATTCCAGTAGATCTTAATACTCCAATTTTTGCAATTTCAAGGGTTGTAGGATGGGCTGCTCATATCATTGAGGAAAAATTTGCAGAGGCAGCACCAAAAACAGCATTATACAGACCAAAAGCAGTCTATGTTGGAAAGTATTGCGGACCACAAGGTTGTGAATACAAAACGCTAGACTTGAGAAAATAAATTTTAATTTCTTGTACTAATCCAATCCTTAGCTTTAGAATTTACGTCATGTTTGTACAACACTTCAAAAACCATGTCATAAAATGTAATACCTTTTTTCTGTGCTTGATGATCTAGCCATTTTATTCCATCAGCCAATTCTGGATCATATTCTGAAAATTCAACCAATTCATCCACCATTTTTGAGAAAAATGTATTAGATTCCATCATACGTAGACATTTCAATCTATGATCATAAATGAGGTATTCAAAATATATAGACAAAAGAGCCCTTTTTGATTGACAATTGCACCACATATTTTATTTTAATGGAGATGCAAATAATATTTCATGGGTTATTCAAACAGATGGTTCAATAGTCAGACAAAATAGGACACATGCTGAAATATATAAAAACAAAGTGACA
>JAOUAY010000151.1 GCA_029860565.1 Candidatus Nitrosopumilus sp. | reverse complement strand
AATTTCATCTTGACGAAGCTTCATAAATGCAAGCACAGTATCCATAAAATTTTTTCTTGTTTCAACAGGTAATGCATGAAGAACACGTCTGCACATTTGAGACTCATTATTTAGAAGGGTTTCAAAATAATTTACGGACATCCTCACGATAGTTGATTGATGCCAGGCAAATGCATGAGCATTTTTCTTTGCTTTTTCCATAGCTACTGAAAAATCGCCTATAGCATAGCCACCAATCCTGTCTGCAACAGACAAAAACCAACCTAATTCTTCGTAATGAGATTGTTTTTCAGAGTTGTTTTTTGTAATTTCTGAGCGATGAAAACATGCTTTCATTTGCATTTCAGGTTTTTCTTTAAATTCCTCAGTCCAAGGATATGCGGTCCTTAAAATTAATGCCATTACAATATCGATATCAAGTCCTGCATCACCAATCAATTTTTTTAACTCTTTGTCCAATGAGATAAACTGTATCACACTTTCCTCATGTGGCCTATCTACAGATTTTTGAGGATCAAAGTCGTGAAACAATGCAGCAGTGAAAAGATATTCAACATCACTTTGGTCTAATTTTTGTAGTTTTTTCTCCCATGTTGCCGCAAGTAATGTGATGTAAGCAACCTCTAATTCATGATCAATGTTATGATAGCCATAATAATCCTGTCCAAGCCCTTGAGTTTCAAATATTTCAATTGTATAATCCAACATCTTGTTATAACATGCAGTATTTTCAATTCCAGATGAAACAAGTAATTCCTGAATTTTATTTTTAAGAGGATGATCAGGGTTAAAATCTTGCATAATTCTTTTTGGAACTAGTTTTTTTTAACAAAGTATATGATTTTCAACATTGATTCTTGTAATCTCTTTTCAAATACGTGAATTTTGTACTCAGATCATCAATTTTGACTGAACCCAGTTCAACTATCTCTAATTGTCCTTTGAGTGAACTTTTACAAAATTCACTCACATCAACGCCATGTGTAAACGTTAGAAGAAATGCAAAGGTTAGGGTGGCAACTGGAATGCTTGTTCAATATTTAGAAACTTTTACTGATTCAGTAGTAGTCCGAGAGGATACTAAACCAGTAGGAGTGATTGGAGGAAGAGAAATAATTCAAGGAATGTATAAAAACCCTTCTTCTGATTTTTTTGAGATGCACCAGGTAGAGGAAATAATGGATAACAGACTTAACATAATTACTGCCAATACAAGTCTCAATGAATTAATTTCACTATGGAAGAAGGCGGGAAGGGCATTTGCTATAATCGATATTGGAAATGACAATTATTCAGTTATTTCTGTGAAAAAATTATTGGAAATAGGGATTAACAGTAATTCTAAATTCAACATATCTAGAATCCCTAAGAAGAAAATCATAACTTGTGATAAAGATTCTACTTTTGGAGATGTCATGAAGTTAATGTTGGAAAATAGAACTCGAAAGATATTACTTGAAGGAACTAATCAATTCATCAATGACAGAATCATTATTGAGGCCATAGAAAAATTTGATTATCTTTTGGGCAATGATAATTTTCTAGACATTCCTGTAAGTGTGGTGTCTCTTGAAAATGCCAAGGTAGTTTTAGATGATTGTAGTATTTCAGATATTTCAAAAATTATGTATGAAATGTCTCAACCACTGATAATATACGAAGATCGAGTGATAAGTCCTTGGGATGTGTGTATGGTTTTGAATGAGAGTTAAATCCAAAGAATATTGAGCTATTTTAATACAATATTAGAAAAAAGAAAAAACACTTATTTTTTGGATTTGCAATAACTGTGAACTTTAAATCCAATCATTGCTGGAACTGCAACATACATTCCCATATTCAACAGAATCAAACTAATCCCATATCCCATAATTTCAGATTCTGAATCCATATCCACATAATTAAGAATGGAAAGACTGGAAATCATTGGAGTTATTGTAATCTTGACTGCTTCCTTGAATATTGGATTTTCACGCTCATAATCAGCGATTCCAGGACTAAATGAATAATAGAAATCATTGAATGAGTTCATGAAATCTGTACCGGATTTTGTCTGTAACAGAGAATTATCTCGTAGTTCTCGTAATTTTTGAACTTCCGGTGCTAGTTCTGAACCAAAGGCGGCCGTAGCGATAAGACAACCACCACCATTGCCATTTCCTCCAAGGCCAGTTTCAAAACTAGAATTGCAATTACCATTAATGAGTACATCACCAAATTCTGCCTCAGTTGAACCTTGAGATATTATTTTCTGATTCTGAATTGCAACAACTGTCAGATAGCCATTTTGTGTTGTTTTTTGAATTTCTGCACCAAAGATTCCCTGACGACCTAGTGATGACTCACATCCAAAAATAACACTAGTATCAGCTTGACCATTTATTTCAGTGTAATCAAAACTTGAAGATTGAAGTGCACCAGACCATTGCGTGTCAGAAAATATTAGTAATTTTGCGTTATTGTCAGGTATTTCTAATTGTAATTCAGATTCTATTATTTTTTCTATTTGTTGTGATTGCGTAAGTTGTGCAGTATTAGTCATTTGAGAAAAAACATGAGTTCCTGTTATTGTTATTTCATAATCAGATCTACTAAAGGGAATCGTAATTGTTCTATCAGTTAATGTTGAAATTTCGTCAAAGAAATTAAGATTTAATCCACTTGTGAGGATCTTAAATTCTGTATCTTCTGAATCAATTTTTGCATCAATCAAATTTCGTGGTAGTGTTATGGATAACTCTCCTCGAGATCTAGCATCTAAAGAAATTATCAATGAGGTAGTTTCTGAGTTTATCTCAAAACCTAAAACTTTTCCGCCACGTATGTCATAATCGGGTTCTTTGAACTGTTGGGCAAAAGAAGTGCCGGTAAAGGTTCCAATCATTATAACAAATAATGCAATTACCAAAAGCGAGAGATTCACTGATGTGTTTGTATTGCGAGAGACAAATAAATGCAGTCTTCTTCCTCTTTTATTCAATCTCTAGAAAGAATCAATGAAAAAGCCATTGTTCCACGCACATTGTACAGTGGATATAGTTAAGAGTGAAATTTTCGGACCAACGTTAGAATTTTTTCATAAATGATTTTGAGGATAATTTTTACTTTGATTAACTGCTAAGTTATTGAATTGTTAATTCTATCAGTAGGTTCAATTCCACAAGAATTCACCCACAAAATTAGGGATAAAAATAGACACAGGGAAACTTAGTGCCTTAAAGGAAGCCTAAAGAAAAAATTATAGACTATATAATAACCAAAAACCATTACCCATATAGCTATATTGATTGCTTGCCATAAAATAAGGTAATAATCAAACCATTCAGCCTTTTCTTCTAGCAGTATTCTAATCATCAAAACAAGACCAAGTACCAATTGTGACATTATCATTCCTGCAAATAATCTCAAGTTCCATCCAACATAAGTCAGGGCTCGTTTTTTCCCTTCAGAATCAAGAGTTTTTTTAAGATTGAATCTTTGATTTAAAAATTCCCTATTTATCACTA
>JAOUAY010000164.1 GCA_029860565.1 Candidatus Nitrosopumilus sp. | reverse complement strand
GATAAGTTTAATGAAGAAAGCTTAGAAGAATTGGACGTTTATACAGAACCACATTATTTACAATTAAAAGAGGGAGAAGAAATTCAGTTTGTTAGATTTGGATATTGTAGAAAAGATTCACAAAATCAAGCAATTTTTACACATAAGTGATGAATTATGAAAATAGCACGATTATCACATAACAACAATGAAACATATGGTTTTGTTAATGGAGATAAAGTATCTACAAAAGATGAAATTACTTATTTAACGGGAGTGCCAATACCTCAAAATATAAAGGATTTTCTTTTTGATGGCTGGTATGATGAGATTAAAAATAAAATTAAAGATTTGTCATATGGAGAGAGTATTTCAAAATACAAATTATTGGCACCAATTCCAAATCCCAACAAAATAATCTGTTTAGCATTTAATTATGTAGACCATGCAAAAGAACAGGGATTACAAGCACCTGAAGATCCCGCCATCATCATAAAACCACGTACTGCTCTAAACAGTACCAACTCAGATATTATATGCCCGGATTTTGTTACACAGTTAGATTATGAGATAGAATTAGCCTTAATTATCGGTAAAAATTGTAAAAACATTAGCGTAGAGGATGCTACAAATACAATATTTGGTTATATGATATTCAACGATGTATCTGCAAGAGATATTCAATTCAAAGATAAACAATTTACCAGAGGGAAAAGTTTTGATTCATTTGCCCCATGTGGACCATGGATAACAACATCTGATGAAATTCAAAATCCCCAAAACCTAAAGATGGTTACTAAAATTAATGGTGAAATAAGACAAAATTCTTCTTCAAGTAACATGTTCATTAAGATCCCAGAAATTATTTCAAAAATTTCTAAAGTTATGACTTTGGAAAAAGGAGATATTATTTCTACAGGTACACCTGCAGGAGTAATGTTAAACAAACCAAATGCAGTATTTTTGAAAGATGGGGATAAAGTAGAAATGGAAATTGAGAATTTGGGAATTTTAAATAACACAATTAAGATTGTAAAATCAAATTAAACTAATAATTTCTTCATCAAATTAAATGAAATTTTATATTCTAATGAATCAAAAGTTGGTAATTTTTCTTTGGTTAAAATTTGAATTCGTTCATAATTTTTATCTACAGCATAATTTTGTAAAAATGAGAGTATTTGTAATGTAGAATCATTAGAATTTGAAAATAAAGTAACAATCAAAGTCTTGTCAAAATGATCAGATGCAATAAAAATTGCAAGTGAATTCTTATCACCTATACTAGATTTGACAATACTATTTTGCTCATAAAATGATAACAACGTATCATCATCAATTGGAAGCCATCTCCAAGATTTCACATAATGTGAATAAAATTGACGATTAAGAGATTTTTCAAAATATACATTATGATTTGGATTAATTTTTGGATCAAGAGAATAAAAATTCCAAGTTTGTAAAATTCTATAATTTAAAGAATTAGCCAATAAAAGGGATGCAGAATTTTCAGTATCTATCAACATATAAGATAGCAAGGCATTTTTTTCTTTTCCTATAGTTTCAGCATGCTTTACTAGATCAGATGCAATCTTTTGGCGACGAAAACGTGAATCAATTCTAATTCCTTCAATCCAAATTTGATTCTCTGAGTAAAATGCATGACAAATTCCAACGGGTGATTGTTTTTCACCTAAAAACAAATGACCTTCAGATAACCAAAAATCCCAAACTTGTTCCACATAGTCACCCCATGAGAAAGTATTTTTACAGAATTTTAAAACTGGAATTTTATCTAAAGTATTTGCTTCTCTAATAATCATTTTTTGCATATACGAAAAAATATTAAGAATAATCAAATAAGAATTTCTATGGGAAAAATTATTGCCGGTAAAACTGCAGATATTGCACCTGGAAAAATGATCAAGGTAACAATTGATGGAAGAGATATCTTAGTTGCAAATATCAATGGAGATTATTGCGCAACAGATGATTCATGCACTCATTCAGGTTCCAGCCTATCTGAAGGGAAGTTAGACGGATGCACGATTACTTGTGGATGGCATGCAGCAGAATTTGATTGTAAAACTGGAAAATTAGTTAAATTTCCAGCAAAAATCAGAGATTTGACATCGTATAATGTTGTAGTAGAATCAGATAATGTCTTTATAGAGATGTAACTATATACCTCTCCAATTTTTAAGAAAAAGTGTAAAAAATGGTAGACGACGCTCAGAATAAAGAATCAATGAAAGGAGCAATTGATACATTAAATCAAATTGTTTCAAGTAATTCAACCCCAAAAACAATAAAAAAAGCAATTACAGATTTGATTGCAAATCTAAGTAGTCAAGAATATTCATTATCAGTTAGAGCTGCAAATACAATTAGTCTTCTAGATGATGTTACACAAGATCCCAACATGCCTTCATATGTTAGAACACAGTTATGGCAAGCAGTTTCAAAATTAGAAAGCATAAGAGAATAAAAAAAACTTTTTTGCCGGTATTTTTACTAGTAAATGAATCAAAAATTGCCAGATTTAAGAAACATGCTAAAAACTAGCATCATTTGAGAATTAAGAAAATGCAATGATGCCAAGAATGATTCCTATGGCAGATGAACACGTTAATCGTTATGAAAGTCTATGGTCTGGTAAACGATGAACAAGTATTGTTGCACCATTGCATGCTATCATCATATCATTTTTACATATAACCAACACGAAGAATTCATTCATACAAATTATCAGTATTGATTAAATACCATTTTGAATCATACAGAACAAGTGTTGGAACTTTCACCAAAGAACTAATCGTTGTTGGTCTTAAGATCCAATCAATAAATCAAATAGATTTGTTTTGTGAATTAATTTTCTGATTTGCTATCTTAAATGCATTCTTTGTTAGTATATCAAAACCTGCAACAGATGCAATTAAGCTTGCTACTATTGTCAGTTCTGACAAATCAGATAACATTTGGTCTTGAATTGCTTCAATTTGAGGACCAATAATTGTAATCCCAACAATAAATGCAATGACGGCAGATGCTAATGCGCTTCTAGTATTGTAATCTTCTTTAGATTTTAACCAACCAAGAATATTTTGCAATACAACGCCTGAAGATACTATAGTTAAAGTTGCAACTACTGGAGACAATCCAAATATTTCCATAATTGTATTATACAAAAATTACTAAAGTAAATTAATTATCATTTATGAGTGAATCTTAATATCAACTTCTTTTATTGTTTAATTTTTTGAATGTATAAT
>JAOUAY010000150.1 GCA_029860565.1 Candidatus Nitrosopumilus sp. | reverse complement strand
GTGCAAATGCTTTTCTATATTTTGGATTAAATGTTAATGATAAAGCTCCAAATGATTTTCCGTGATATGATCCTTTCATGGCAACCATTCCTTTTTTACCTGTAAACTTTCTTGCAAATTTCATTGCGGCTTCAATTGCTTCAGCTCCGCTATTGTTTAGATGAACTTGTGTCAGACCTTTTGGCGCTAATCCAATAAGTGTCGTCAAAAATTCTTCTCTTGTTTTATTATATAATGAACTATGAACTGTAATGATTTTATCAATTTGTTCTTTTATTGCATCGTTAACTCTTTGATTTTTGTGACCTACTAATGCTACTCCGTATCCTCCCATACAGTCAATGTATTCTTTTCCATCTACATCCCATACATGAGCTCCTACGCCTCTTTCAATTGTAACTGGAAATCTCTGATAGAGATTTCCCATAAATTGATCTTCACTCATGTTCAATCACCGTACAATTATCATGTGCAATTGCTGCAGATATTGGATTTTCTCTTTGACCATTCCCAATAAATGCTTCTTTGACACCCATATCTAATGCTTCAGTAGATGCCAAAATTTTCTTTTCCATTCCGGGTCCAATCTTTGGTCTAATTTCTTTTGCTTCTGCCAATGTCAATTTTGGAACAAGTTTGTCATCCATTAAGAGTCCATCCACATTAGTGATGAATAATACTTTATCACAACCCACTTTTCCTGCAACATATGCTGCAGCTCTGTCCCCGTCGATATTGAGAAATTCTGATTCTTCACTTATTGCTATGGGTGAAATTACTGGCGTTAGACCTTGCTCTAGGAGTGATTTTATGAATTTTGAATTAACTTCTCTAATTTTTCCTGTATATCCGCCGTCAATTGCTTGTTTTCTTCCTTTTTCATTAACTATGAGTAACTTCTTTTTTCTATCAGCTTCAATAACTTTTGCATCTACTCCTGAAAGACCGATTGCATTAATGCCATTTTTCTGAAGCATTTGAACAATTGTTTTATTTATTCTGCCTGACATTACCATTGTAAAAATCTCAGCAGTTTCTTTGTCGGTGTATCTACTTTTGATACCGCTTGGTGATGTTACAAATTTTGGTTCTTTTCCAAGCTGGGTGCAAACTTTTGTAACTTCTTTTCCGCCTCCATGAACTATGATGATTCCTTCAGTCTCTGCTATTTTTTTAATGTCTAAAATTGTAGATGAATGTAAGTCATCTACTACACTTCCACCAATTTTGATTGTAATCATTTCTAAACAGGAGTTAATGGTGTATATCTTAGTCCATCCATTTCATCAAAACCGCACATAACATTCATGTTTTGAATGGCAGAACCTGCTGCACCTTTCATCAAATTATCTGATGCAGATAATGCAATCAATCTATTATTATCCTCATCTAAATCAAATCCAATATCACAAAAGTTTGAACCAACTAAGAATTTTGGATCTGGGAATTTATACAATCCTTTTTTATCTCTGATTAATCTGACGAATCTTTCTTCACCATAAGCTTGACGATATAATTTCCATAATTCTTTTTCTTCAATATCTTTTTTCAAGAATGTGTGGTTTGTACATAAGATGCCTCGAACTACATCCACTGCATGTGGACTCATTGAAACATGAATTTTGTGTCCTGCAATTTCACTAAGCTCTTGTTCAATTTCACCTGTGTGTCGATGTTTTGCTGGTTTGTATGGTCTGATTACTCCTGCTCTCATTGCATGTGCAGTTCCAGAACCTGAACCTGCACCGGATGAACCAATTTTTGAGTCAACTATGATATGGTCTTCATCAATTAGGTTATTTCGAATTAACGGTGCAAGTGCTAACATTGATGTTACTGCCATGCATCCTGGACAAGAAACAAGTTGTGCATTTTTAATTTTCTCTCTATGTAATTCAGGTACTCCAAAAACTGATTTTTCTAAATAATCTGGATGTGGATGTTCCCATCCATACCATTTGTCATATGCATCTTGATTATGTAGTCTATAATCTGCACTCAAATCAATTACTTTGATTCCTCTATCATACAGTGCCTTTACGATTTCAGTTGCCGTTCCGTGTGGGACTGCTGTGAAAACTACATCACATTGATCTGTTAATTTATCATAATCTAATTCTGAGAAAGTAAGATCGGTAAACCCTTTCAAACTTGGTTGGACTCTGTGTAAATATTCTCCAACGTGTTGTCTTGATGTGACCATTGAGATCTCAACATCTGGATGGTTTACTAGGAGACGAAGCGTCTCTCCACCTACATATCCAGATGCACCTACAACACCTACTTTCATGATAAAACGTCTCTTAATGGAGTATAATTTATTTTCTAACGTAGTTTAGAGCAAATTCCACCATTTCTTTTGGTATATTTCGTTCTGCAACTTTTGCCAATCCTTTAAACTCAACTGTATTATTGACTTCATGTACAACTAAACCCCTTTCATCATCTTCCATCATATCAATTCCCAAAATTCCACCTCCCATGGCTTTTGATGCTTTGACGGCCATATCTTCCATTTCTTTTGTGATCTCACAAAGTTCTGGATCTGCCCCAAGTGCGATATTTGTCTTAAATCCTCCTGAAGATTTTCTATACATGGCTGCAATAGGCTCATCACCTACTGTGATCACTCTAATGTCTCTTGGCGGTCTTTTGATTAATTCTTGTAAATAGTAAATTCTGTCGTGAGGACTATCTGTTATATCTCTAATTTCAAAAACTGCTTCCATCGTATCTTTATCTTTGAGTGGCATTACTCCTCTTCCCCAACTTCCTATCACAGGTTTAATCACTAGTGGAAATCCAACTTTTTCTAAATTTTCAGCAGCACTTTGACTTGAAAATGAAAAGTATGTTTTTGGTGTTGGAATGTTATTTTTTTTTAAAAGTAAAGTCATAAACATTTTGTTTCCACAAATGTTTGCAACTTCAAATTTGTTTAGTACTGGAATGTCCATAAATTCTAGACTTGCAGTAAAATGAAGTCCTCTAAAATAACTTACACATCTTTCTAATACAACATCTCCTAAATCATAGTCTTCTTTTTTACTATCTGTATTAATTTGAGTAATTTTTGCATCTAACATCACTGCATCATATCCTAGTTCTGATGCTTCTTTTTGTAGCATCTTCTCTTCCGCCCTTAAGCGATCAAAAACGATACAAACTTTTGACATTACTCTCCCCAGTCTTCGCCTACGGTTTCTGCTTGTTTAAGCTCAACATTTGATCCATCTTTTTTTGAGATTTCAAAGTCAGCGCCGCAATCAGGGCAGGAGACTATTTCTCCTACTGAGGCATCATCTGGGATGTTTAGAGTTGCATCACATTCTGGGCAGTTCATGTTTTTGTAGACCTTTTCTTTTGTAATTTATTAGCTTCTGTTGACTGCATACCCCATAATTCTACAAATCCTTTGGCTAATCTTTGATCAAATGTAGATTCTGCTCCATAAGTGGCAATATCATGATTATACAATGAATTACTGGATTTTCTTCCAACTACTCTGAGGCTTCCCTTGTACA
>JAOUAY010000149.1 GCA_029860565.1 Candidatus Nitrosopumilus sp. | reverse complement strand
CTAGAGGCCTAACTATATCCCCAGCACAACGTGCATGGGGATATAGTTAGGGTGTTGGAAAAGATACCCACGTGGAACTAGAGTTTATAAAAAATAACCAATGATGAAATCAGAATTTTTTTATAAAAAAACAAACACCTATGCTGTTTTTCGAAATATGATCAGCTAGATATAACAAGAAATTAAAAAAAGAGAACAGATGGAGACAGGTTCCACAAAGGCAGTATATGCAGCGCTATTTGGTAATCTTGGTATAGCTATTACCAAGTTCATTGCAGCTGCATTGACTGGCAGCGCTTCAATGTGGGCAGAGTCATACCACTCCGCATCAGATACGGTAAACCAGGTTCTATTGCTGCTTGGAATCAAAATGAGCAAAAAACCTGCAAGTGACCTGCATCAGTTTGGGTTTGGCAAGTCACAGTTT
Source organism: Candidatus Nitrosopumilus sp. (assembly GCA_029860565.1). Taxonomy (GTDB): domain Archaea; phylum Thermoproteota; class Nitrososphaeria; order Nitrososphaerales; family Nitrosopumilaceae; genus Nitrosopumilus. The sequence continues at coordinate 3,119 of JAOUAY010000149.1, read as the reverse complement.
TTCTGGTCGTTTGTAGTGGCCACCATGATCTTTGGAATATCTGGAATCCTGTCACTGGAACAGGGATTCTCATCCCTGTTGGGGGAGGATCACCACTTTGAGAATCCGGTGATCAATTACATCGTATTGGCAATAGCCGCAGGGTTTGAAGCGAATGCCCTGAGGATTGCCTTTATCCAGTTTAAAAAACCAATTGTGGAACGAGGGGAAAAGACAAGGCCTTCAACAGTGTGGGCTGAATTTAGGAACAGCAAGGATACGTCAATTCTGACAGTGGTTGTCGAGGATACAGCTGCACTGTTGGGAATTGGAATTGCATTTGTCGGGATACTTCTTACGGACATTACAGGAAATACACAATATGATGCGATTAGCTCCATCGTTATCGGTGCTTTGCTGATGTCATTTGCATTCTTCCTGGCCAAAGAGAACCGTGGGTTGTTGTTGGGAGAATCAGTATCTGCGCAACAATACACACAGATCATGGCTGTTGTAAATGCCGTTTCAGAGGTAAACAAGGTGGTAACCATGAAGACAATGCATCTCAGTCCGACAACAGTCATCGTAGGAATTGAGGTCAATCTGATTGATGGCCTGGATACAGACAGGATTGAAACGGTTACTGATACAATAGAAAATGAAATCATGAAGATATTGCCTGAATCAAAAAAAGAATACATCTTTGTAGAGATAGAACGGTAAATTGTGTTGTTAATGAACAAGTAAAGAATCATCAGGCAATGCCATCTCCCAAATGTCCCATTAACAACTTAAAAGATTGAACTTCCCTATTTTTTGTATTGAAAGATAGTGGCAACACTCTCTGTAACTGAGATGAGATTAGCACTCATACCAGACAAAGGTTGGCAGTAATTGTTTTTGGAATATCTATTTTTGTCGCTTTAACATTTGGAGGCACATACAACACCATCAAATATCGTCTTAGCTGATCTTGGAGATTTTTGAGATCTTTTTTCATGGTAACTAAATTATAAATCATCTAACAATACAAACAAAGTTTCAAATCATCATACAATGTTTCCTTTTTCAGATTTCTGGGATTCTTCATAGCAAACCCTTCCAGCGTCTTCCCCTTCCTTTATGAGATTCTTTATGGTATCCTCAGAAAAATCAAACGCCTTTCCATATATTGCAGCACCGCTCTTTTCTGTTCTTTGGGCATACACCACCTTTTTAATTTTGAATCTTCCCTCAACCAAGTCATTGTATGTTTTCTCCTCCCCGTCTGTTGTCTTGTTTCCAGTTTTTTTCTCAAGGATTTTCTCTACCTTATCGCCAAGATTATTGTCCTGTGCAAGTTTCCTTAGTTCTGAAACCAGATCAATGTACTCACTTCTCATTTTTGCAACCCTAATACCGTAACGCGTCCTATCATGGAATCCAATGTCTGTCTGTCTATCTAGTATGGTGTCAGGAGCAGCAGGTATTCCAGGCTCCACTGCAGGATATAGATTGATTATGTAGAGTTCCAGGTCTGGCGGATTTTTCCAGTATTTCCTGTGTCTCTGAATTACCTCGTTTGCAGGAGTGTTTGCAATGTATGCCCCGTCCCAAAAGTGTCTTGTTTTAGTATCCTCATGAAATTCCTTCTTGTTTTTCCTTACCCTTGCCTCAAAGCGAGAATACTCGTATCGAAGTGCAGTAGACATGCTTGCCTTTACATGCTCAATTGTAATCCCTTTTGGATAGTCTATTCGGTATTGGTTTTCTGACCCATATTCAGTATATTCAGTATAGCTGTCAAAGGTTGTTGCAGTTGTACAGTCCTCTATGTCCACTGCAATTACCATTAATCGAGGCTCTCCTGGACCTGTCTTGATTCCTGGATTTTCTTCATAATCCCAGTATTTTTTCATGGTCTTTGCAAGGGGGTCGTTGTCAAACCTAGCAAAGGTGTGCGTGTCCTGAAGTGGATCCAAAAACTTCATGTCTGGTTGCACCATTGATGGCGCAATAACTCCCGGCGTTCCCAACTGCAATGAATTCCAGTACGAATAGTATTTTCTTGCAGTCTCTGGCGTTGCAGGAATCCCCCACTTGTCAGGAAACATGTAAAAATAGAATTTTCTAAAAGGTGACTTTGCAATCGTCTCCTCAAACTGTTCTTTGGCTTTGGATTTCTCAATTTCATCGTTTTTCTTTCCATTTACTCCATAATCAAAAAAGTACTCATAGTTTTTTTCCAGTTGCTTTCTAACTGATTCCCACCCAAGCCAAAAGCTATTGAACATTGGATTGTCTAACATGACGTTGTTTACCCACCACATTGGTTCATTGGGTTTCAAATCAAAAATTGTCCCATAAAATTCGCAAAGATCTGCAACTGACTTCTCCCAAGATTCCAGATTGCTCTGCTCTTGTTTGCCATAGTGTAATGCACGATGTACAAGCAAGGATGCATTGACTGCACCCATGGATGCTCCTGCAACAATATCAAATACTGGTCCTGTCCTGCCACTCTCTCTGTCTTCTGAGACTAGTCTGCTACACCATTCCTTTAGGACTCCAGCTTCATATGCTCCAAGTGCTCCTCCCCCCTGAAGAATCAAGGCGCGATGAAATTTTTCATTTTGTTTCTCTACCACGTTAGATGTTCAGAAGAATTTGTTTTAAAATTATCTGTGGATTTTTTAATACAAAATTGGTTCATTGAAGTCAGATGGATTGGAATGTGGCTTTTCAGATTGGTGCCTCACAACCATCTATTTCTTATCGAGAAGAAGAACTTATGAACACAGAATCTTACATCCCATCAAATTATGAAATATTTTATGATTTTTTTGATTTTGATTGTATACTCTGGGTTGATTATTACTCAAGCCTTTGGCGATAATGCATTTTGCAATATTGATGAAAACCTGAAAATTCAAGAAGAGTTAATCAAAGATGATGCTGTTTTAGTTGAGTTCTTGAAGATATTTCCTCATGCCAATCTTTTCAGTGCAAATCTACAGAATGCAAACTTGAGATATGCTGACATGTTTGGTGCCAACCTTCATGGCACAAATTTGAACTATGCAAATCTAATAGGTGCAAACCTTCAAGGCGTGCAAAACCTTCCAATCTCAAATGAGCAAGTAAAGAAGCGAGGAGCCATT
>JAOUAY010000148.1 GCA_029860565.1 Candidatus Nitrosopumilus sp. | reverse complement strand
ACGTGATTATGATGATTTTTCTGCGTTTAACATCAAGTTTGATTTTTTTTACAAAACAAGCTCTCCTGAAAATATAGCATTTGTTCAAGATGTCTTCAAAAAATTAAATGATTCTGGACATATTTATGAAAAAGAAATTATTCAATTCTATTGTAATAATGATAAGAAGTTTCTGCCTGACCGATATGTCAAAGGCACCTGTCCTTATTGTAATGCTGAAGACCAGTACTCTGATCTGTGTGAAAGTTGTGGTCGTGTACCTGAGGAAATCATTAATCCAAAATGCTCTTTATGTGGCCAACCTCCTACTAAAGAAAAAACAAAACATTATTTTTACAGACTAACAAATTTTGGAGATTCTTTATCAAAATGGTTGGATGAAAATAAACATCTTCAAAAAGATGTAAAAAAATATGTTCAAAATTGGATTAAATCTGGATTGATTGATTGGGATATTACTCGAGATATTCCTTGGGGTGTACCTGTCCCGCTTGATGATGCAAAAGGTAAAGTTTTCTATGGTTGGTTTGACAATCATTTGGCATACATTTCAACTGCAATGAAGTTCCTAAATGATAAAGGAATCAACGGAAAAGAATTTTGGAATTCTGCAGACATTTACCATTTTATTGGAAAGGATATTGTGTACCATCATTATCTTTTCTTACCTGCAATGAGATTGGGGCTAAATGGTGAATACAAACTACCTGACTATATTCCAACTCGAGGACATCTGACACTTCAGGGAAAGAAAATTTCTAAAAGCAGGAACTGGTATATTGGACTAAAAGAATTTTTGGAATACTATCCTGCAGACTATCTTAGATTCTATCTTGTATCTATCAACCCTTATTCTCAAGATGATTTAAATTTTGATTGGGATGATTTTACCACTCGAATTAATTCTGAGCTAATTGGGAATCTTGGAAATTTTGTTAATCGAGCACTAGGCTTTACTAAAAAAACATTTGATGGAAAGATTCCTGAAACTGAATCATTTGATGAAAAAGATTCTGAAGCGGAACAAAAAATTAAAAATCTTGCAACTGATGTGGGCTCTCTCATGGAACAAAACCATCTTGACAGGGCTTTGAAAAAAATCATGGAATTTTCATCATTCTTTAACCAATATTTTCAACATAAAGAACCTTGGAAAAACGGCATTGGAACTACAAACTGTGTATATCTTTCAGTAAATGCTGCTAGAAGTCTAGCAATTGCAATCTTTCCATTTATGCCCGAATCTTCACAAAAAATTTGGAATCAACTGGGATTGGATGGGGTGATTGATGAATTCTCTTGGGATGATATGTCTAAATTAGAAATTTCATCAGGTCATTTGTTGGGTGATTCATCGCCATTGTTTGTTAAAGTTGAAAAATCTGATGTTGAAAAACATAAAACACAATTGGGTCCATCTGAATAAACATGACACCTGTTCCGAGAATTTCAACTAGGGGCTACTATGATCTATCCAATGGAAATACTCTGAAAAATAATTCTTACTATACATATCCTAAAAATGATTTTAAAAAATTAATTAATTCTAAAGAATTTACCGTAATGATTCATGGTTTAAGAAATGATAACGCCGGGGCTGTTGCCAAAGTCAACTTGGCGAAAAATAGATTACGCAAATTGGGATATATTTATCCCGTAATTGGGTTTAGTTATGATTCAAACACTACTGGGGCTCACTTGATTAAACATGCAAAACATGCTCTTGCAGTAGGTCAAAGAATTGCAAAGAAAAATGGTCGAAATCTTGGAAAATTCATTGAAGATTTTAAAATAACTAGTCCTAAAACAAAGATTCGGCTAATGGGTCACTCTTTAGGTTCTCAGGTAATCTTGAGTACTCTAGAGTATCTTGCAAAAAAGAAACAAACTGTTGGAATTGTTGAAAGTGTGTATTTTTTTGGTGCGTCAATCACTGAAGATGTGCCGTCTTCTAAAAAATATGGAAAAATTCTTCAAACCGTTGTTAATACAAAAATTGTAAATCATTATGCTCCAAAAGACGAGGTTCTTTATTGGGCAAATAAAGAGAAATATGTCAAAGGTCCACTTGGCCTTAATGGGGCCATTGGCAAACCCGTCAGTAAATATCGCCAGAAACTAGTGAAACCAAAAAATCACAGATTTGTAAGTTATTCTGTAGTTCTTAATTCCTTCCCATGATTTCTTAGACTCTTGATGTCTAATTTGCATAATTAATTTTGTGTAATTATTTCAGTTTAGAATTTTGTGATAGTTGTACTAAAAATCATAAACAATGATTGTATTTTCAATAAAAAATTCAAAACTTCATAAGTTCGATTTTTTATTCAAATTTCATGGTTAGGTCAGTAAATTTTGTAGTTTTAGGAAAACAAGATGTTGTATCTGATTTTGGAAAAAAAGGTACTGAAACTGATCTTACACTCTATGATAGAAAAGAATCTGACATAATCAAAACTTGGGTTGTACCTAATGGATTTCCTGATAAAATACAGCCTCTCTTTCAGGCAATTAATTTGGCTGAATATGCTATACTCTACGTTGATAAATTAGATAAATTTACTGGGGAACAAATCATTGCACTTGATTTATTGAAAAAAGAAAAGGGCATTTTATCTCATACTTTTGATGTTGATGAATCAAAACTGGCCATGATGATCAAAGGAACTGTTGTTGAAAATTATACAAAAGTTGATCAAGATAAAATTAAAGAAGAAATGGATAAACTAGAACCCCTCACAAATGATGATCTTTCTGAGATGGTAATTGATCATTGTTTTGATGTTAAAGGTGTTGGAACTGTCATTTTAGGTAAAGTGACTAATGGAACCGTAAAACAATATGATAATTTGAAATTATATCCTGCAGATGTTGATGTTTTGATAAAATCAATTCAAATGCATGATGATCCTGTGAGTGAATCTATATGTCCTGCAAGAGTTGGATTGGCAGTTAAAGGTGTCAAACCTGACGAAGTGAGTCGTGGTGATGTAATTTCTGAAAAAGGTGCAGTTGACGTAAAAACTGAGATTGAACTTGATTTTCAGAAAAGTCCATTTTACAAGAATGACATTGCAGAAAATCAAGGTTGTTTAGTAAATATTGGATTGCAAATCAAAGCTGCAAAATTTTCATCAATCTCTCCTTTAAAACTAACATTTGAAAAACCAGTTGTATGTAAGATTGGCCAAATCGCTATTATTTTAAAACCTGAATCCACGACAATTAGGATACTTGGAAGCGGTGCAATACAATAGACTAATTTAACTAAATCAAAAATTGTTACTGAACACCAATGAAACCAATACGTGCTTGTCCTATTTGTCCAAAATGTGGTTCAAAGAGATTCATTAGACTTGCAGGTGAAAAAATCACTGTAAAATGTCGCTCATGTGACAAAATAATTGAAATCTAAATCATAGTTAATATTTGCAATATTCTTGTTAAAACCATGGCAAAAACGTGGAAAGATAACGATATCAGTCTTGATCCGTTAAAAGATCAAACAATTGCTGTAATTGGTTATGGGATCCAAGGTGATGCACAAGCTAACAACATGAAGGACTCTGGTCTTAATGTAATAATTGGTCTTAAAGAAG
>JAOUAY010000002.1 GCA_029860565.1 Candidatus Nitrosopumilus sp. | reverse complement strand
AGCGCCTGTAGAATACAAAACGCCTTTGATATTCACATCAACCATTCTATCCCATTCATCAAATTTGAGACTCTTGAAGAAACTCAAAGGCATCAAACCTGCATTATTTACAAGAATATCAATAGAGGCCCATTTGTCTAAAACTGCTTTAGTAAAATTTTCACATTCAGATCTTTGTGTTACATCTAATTTTTGATAAAAAACTTCTCCACCATCAGCAGATATTTTTTTTGCAAGTTCTTCCAGTCTGTCAATTCTTCTAGCACCTATAGCAACTTTTGCACCTGCTTTTGATAATGCTAAAGCAGTAGCAAATCCAATACCACTACTGGCTCCAGTTATTATTGCAACCTTATCTTTAATCATCTAATTTCTGAAATAAACTCAATTTTATCATCGTAAAAATGTTTAGACACTAAGAAGTTCTATAAGCAAATATTGGCACCTTTATTAAAAGAAAACTAGTAATTGAAAATATGCAATCAGAAAAATGTGCATATTGTGGAGATTTAACCGATATGCCATTTCAATGCAATTATTGTAAGGATCCTTTTTGTGCCGAACATAGACTTCCTGAAGAACATAGATGTGTAAAGCTCAGTCAGATTAGAGCAAAAAAATTTGGTGAAAAAAAAGTTATTCGAGATGGCGGACGTAACAAACCAAATATTTTAAAACGGATTTTTGGAAGATTTTAAAATTAATATGGACTTTTATCGGGGGAAATTTTTGCTCGCCTTCCTTGATAAATTAAAGCAATAGCAAGTGCAAACATCACCATAGCTGTTAATGGGAAATTTTGTGGTGCTGGTAGAATAAACCAATAGTAAACTCCAAAACCAATTGATACAACTGCTTGAGTCCATAATTTTATCCATTTTGGAGCCTTTACTAATCTGCTAATAATTTCTACTGCAAAAATTCCAATTACAGGATAAATTGTATAGAATAGAAAATCAACTACATCAACACCTGTATGAGACATACAATATTCATGCTAAAAGGTATAATTTCTATCTAATCTTTCCAATGAACCTTCGTGGCAACGTTTTTGGAAATTAAGGCCTGAGCATTTTCATATGGAATTGTAGCTATATCTTCAGTTTTAAAGGGACCATATTTTTCAAGATCAGCACCAACAATTTCATCTACTTCATTAAGAAATCTGATGACGATTTTCTTAGTTTTGTGATTTTGAGCTAATGATTCAAGAAATTTAGATTTTCCATTAATTGTTGCAGAAAGGATCATTTCTGTTCTTTCTCTTTGATCTTCTTGTGAATCTAGGATAAATTTTTCTTCATCTAAAAGATAGCTAATTTCTAAATCAGAAGTTTTTGAAATTTTATCTAGTCTGATTTGTATCAATAATGATGTAAGTTCTGTAACCATCTCTATCATAGTATTTTTGATTTTATTTTCTATACCATCAAATTCTTGTTTTCTTAGATTTCCAATAAAATCAGCAAGATTTCTGTAAAAATTTGGATTAATTTCTAAAATTGAATCATTTTCAGTTTCACGTAAAACTGTATGATGCAAAGAATGGATATCAACAGTATTTGATTCTGACATTTCTACCTAATCCTTAAATGGCTGATGTATTTGTGTTTGATTGAAGTATAAAATTGCCATATAAAGTCAGTCACGGAGAAGCAATCCAAGTTGGATATTCACCTGACGAAGTCTTCTCAAGAATTCAACATGAGGGTATTCAGTTTATTGATCTGCAGTTTACAGGTCTAACAGGTCATTTTCATCACACTACAATTTCAGCAAATACATTTACACCTGAACAAATGAGAGATGGATTACCAAAATTAGATGGTTCGTCAATTGTTGGTTTTGCTGATATTAATGATTCAGATCTTCTTCTAAAACCAGATCCAAATACATTTGCAATAATTCCTTGGATGACTGAAAATAAAACAGCTAGACTTCTTTGTGATGTCTATTGGGGAGAAGATAGAGGAAGATTATCAAGAGACCCAAGAGGAATTTCTCAAAAAGCAGAAGAGTATGTCAAAACTCAAGGTTTTGATTTTAGTACATGGGGACCAGAAGTTGAATTCTTTGTTTTTGATAAAGTACATTGGGATGTTTTGACACCATATAAGGGCCAATCTTATTCAATTGAATCAAAAGAAGCTCCATGGAGTCAATCAGGAGATGGATATCCTATGGGATTACAAGAAGGATACTATCCTAGTACACCTGCTGACACTCTTACACCATATAGAAATGAATGTGTGAATATTCTTAGCCAGAATTTTGGAATTTTATGTGACAATCATCATCACGAAGTTGCAACAGCAGGACAATGTGAAATTGATATCAAATATGATTATATGACAAATGCTGCAGATGCTGCGCAATCTTACAAGTATGTAATAAAAAATGTCGCACAAAAATATGGTAAGGTTGCAACATGTATGCCAAAACCAATTGCAATGGATTCTGGTTCTGGTATGCATGTTAATGTTAGTTTATGGAAAGGAAAAGAAAATGCATTTTATGATCCAGATGACGAAATTGAATTAAGTCAACTTGGAAGATATTTTTGTGGTGGAATAATTAATCATGCAAAAGCACTATCTGCCATTTGTAATCCAACGACTAACTCATACCATAGATTAGTGCCTGGATATGAGGCTCCAGCATATATTGCATGGAGTTCTGGAAATCGTTCTGCCATTGTAAGGGTTCCAAAGCACCTCAAAGGTAAAAACTATTCAAATCTAAAGAGACTTGAATTTAGAGCCCCAGATCCTTCATCAAATCCATATCTTGTATTTGCAGCCGTTACAGCAGCAGGAATGGACGGAGTAAAGAAAAAGATGGATCCTGGAAGTGAAGTTCGTGATGATATATTCAAGATGACTAAATCTGATAGAGCTAAAAGAGGAATTGGTGTTCTTCCAAAAAGTCTTGGTGAAGCACTAGATGAGTTAGAAAGTGATAGAAAATTTCTCAATCCAATTTATTCTAATGATGTAGTTGATAAAATTATTGAATTAGAAAGGAGAGATCAACGTGAAATATCCATTAGACCACATCCACACGAATTTTATCTATACTTTGATGTTTAAGATCTTCCAGTAATTTGAAAAATATAGAATAATGAAATAGTGATCAAAATAAATCCACCTCCTAGAAATATTGCTCTTTTACTCTCAGATGTTGCAGCTCTATATAGTAAAACCCCACCTGCAAGACCTAAAAATAATATTAAGACACCTCCAATTACTCCATCAAAACTTGTGTATGTGATAAGTGGATGAAAAAATCCTGCAAGCAATGCAAAAAAAACAACCAAGTAAAAATATTTGAAACTAGTAAGTGCTTTAGAGGATGTTCTGTTCAATGTTGTTTCGTAAATTTGGTTATGAATTAAAGTTTTGAAAAAAATTCAAAATAACTTACATCATTCCGCCCATGTCAGGCATTCCACCCATACCGCCCATTCCAGGTGGCATTCCACCCATACCGCCCATTCCAGGTGGCATTCCACCTTCTCCTCCGCCGGGTGGTCCGCCAGGAGATTTTTGGGTAGCAATTACATCATCAATTCTAAGAATCATACATGCGGCCTCAGCAGCTGCAGAAACAACTTGAAGTTTAACTGCAAGAGGTTCGATAATATCACTTGATTTCATATTAGCAATTTTTGCTTTCATAACATCAATTCCAGTCCATTTTTCTCCTTTTTGTTGTTTTGAGCGAAGAACTGTAAGTGTGTCAATTGGATCCATTCCTGCATTCTCAGCAAGAGTAATTGGAATTTCTTCTAATGCATCGGCAAATTTTTCTGCTGCAAGTTGTTCTCTACCCTCTAAGGATTTAGCCCAACCTCTAATTTTTGTTGCAGCATAGGTTTCAGGAGCACCACCGCCTGCAACAATTTCAGGTTTTAGAATAACATCCTTTACAACCATTAAAGCATCATGAACAGAACGTTCGACCTCATCTACTACTCTTTGTGAACCTCCACGAAGAAGTAATGTTACAGATTTTGGATGTTTACATCCTTCAACAAATACCCATTTGTCTTCTTCAATTTTTCTTTCTTCAACAAGTTCAGCTATACCCAAATCTTTTTCAAAAAGATCATCAAGATTCGTAACTATTCTAGCACCTGTTGCTTTTGCAAGTTTTGTAAGATCACTTTCTTTAATTCGTCTAACGGCAATAATTCCAGCTTTTGCTAGATAATGTTGAGCCATATCATCCAACCCTTTTTGACATAAAACCACATTTGCGCCAGAGCCAATAACTTTGTCAACCATTGTTTTTAACATTCTATTTTCTTCATCAAGAAATGATTTTAGTTGTTGAGGATTTGAAATGTTAATTTTTGCATCAGTTTCAGTTTTACTAATTTCTAATGCAGTGTTAATTAATGCAATTTTAGCTTCAGGAATACTTCTAGGCATACCTCCATGAACAATTTCTTTATCAAGAACAATACCTTGGATAATCACAGAATCTTTGATAGAGCCACCTGCCTTCTTTTCTACTTTGATATCATCAATATCAACATCAAAAGTTTCACCATCTTTTTCTGTAACAGCAAGAACTGATTTTACAATGATATCTGCAAGCTGATTAGAATCCTTTCTAACAAGTTTTGTTTGCATTGAGGTTTTTGCAACTTTATTTAAAATATTTTTATCATTTGCTGAAATCGTATCTGCAATATCTTCAAGGTATTCTTTTGCCTTTCTTGCAGCTTTTCTATAACCATCAACAATTATTGTAGGATGTACATCTTGATCAATTAATGATTCAGCCTGTGAAAGTAAAGCGCCTGCCAAGACAACAGCTGAGGTTGTACCGTCTCCCACTTCATTATCTGTAGTTTTAGAAATTTCAACTAGCATTTTTGCTGCAGGGTGCTGAACATCAATTTCTTTTAGAATGGTTGCACCATCATTTGTAATCGTAACGTCACCTAATGAGTCAACTAGCATTTTATCCATTCCTCGTGGACCAAGACTAGTGTGAACGATTTCAGCAATAATTTTTGCTGCTGCAATGTTATTCTTTTGTGCTTCTCGTCCTTTGGTTTCTGTACCGCCTTCTTTTAGTAAAACAACGGGCATATTTCCCTTTGAAGTAGCTTGCATACCCATAAATCCAAAAACTACCAATTCCCCTTTTATACCTTCCAGATCAAGATGGATTGATTTGATTTAGTATCGGTGTTTTTAAATTGGGAAAATCAAGTTGCAAAACATGGTTAAATCACAAAACAAAGAATCTTATGATAAAATTTTTACAAAATTAAAAGAACACCATAAATGGTTTGAAAATTCAATTCCATTAATTGCAAGTGAAAATATTCCTAGTCCTGCAGTCCGAGAAGCAATAATTTCTGATTTTGGAAATAGATATGCTGAAGGATGGCCTGGTGAGAGAGTTTATGCTGGCTGTGTTTACATTGATGATGTAGAATTTGAATGTATGAAACTAGCCAAAAAATTATTCAAAGCAAAATTTGCTGATGTAAGACCAATTTCAGGGGTTGTTGCAAACTTGGCAGTATATTCTGCATTTACAAATCCAGGTGACATTATGTTAGCACCTTCAATTCCAGCTGGTGGACATATTTCACATGGTAAAAAAGAACATTCTGGAACTGCGGGTTTAGTTCATGGATTAGAAATAGAATTCTATCCATTTGATGCAGAAGAAATGACAATTGATATAGATAAGACGAAGCAAAAGTTGAAAGATCTCAAGAAAGATAATCGTCTTCCAAAGATGGCAATGTTTGGTGGCTCACTATTTTTGTTTCCACATCCAGTCAAAGAATTATCAAGTATTCTAAAAAGTTATGATATACATATCAATTATGATGCAGCTCATGTTGCAGGATTAATTGCGGGTGGAAAATTCCAAGATCCTCTACAAGAAGGTGCAGATACTATGACCATGAGTACTCATAAAACTTTGTTTGGACCGCAAGGAGGACTTGTTTTAGGTTCTAAAGAACATGAAGAGGTGATTAAAAAGGCAACCTTCCCAGGTCTTACAAGTAGCCATCATATTCATCATATGGCTGGAAAAGCAATCGCCTTTGCAGAAGCCTTAGAATTTGGAAAAGATTATGCAATTCAAGTCATAAAAAATGCCAAGATATTTGCAGCAGCCTTAAGCGATATGGGATTCAAAGTATTGGGAGAGAAAAGAGGATTTACAGAATCACATCAGATAGCAGTTAATGTTTTGGATTATTCTGATGGTGGAAAAGTAGAAGCTAATCTAGAAAAAGCCAACATCATAGTAAACAGACAGCTTATTCCAGGAGATATTAAAGCAGGTAGAAATTATTTCCATCCAGGTGGAATCAGGTTAGGAGTTTCTGAAATCACGCGACTTGGAATGAAAAAGAATGAAATGGAAGAAATTGCATCTTTCATAAAACAAGTTATTATTGATAAAAAGGATCCAAAAAAAATACTTTCGAAAGTAAAAGCATTCAGAAAGGATTATCAAAAAGTCAAATTCTGTTTTGATAACAAATTAGGTGCTTACGAATACGTCAAACTGAGATAAGCCTAGGCATAATCAGTAAGAAGTGATTGATCTCCTTTACTCTTACCAAATACTAGTTCAATCTCATCAGATAGAGCATGAATTCTTCCCCTCTGATATTCACCAACATCATATTTCTCAACCAATCTTTTTGCAAGTTTTAGATATTTTTCTACAGAACCCCTTGTAATTGTGGCAATTAATTTATGTCCACAAACACATGTTTGAATAAGAGGCATTCGACGAAATGATTTTCCACAGGCTGTACACCTAAAACTTTGTCTAGCATATGCCCTAAGATTTCCCATTAGGTCAGGAACAAGATGTGTTGAGATAACGTTTGAAACAATTTCTGAAGTATTTACTGCATCAATTAATTCAGCATTTTTAACTTGCATGTCAAATTTATCAAGCATAGAACCAAGTGTGGAATATGCACTACGTGATTTTGAAGTAGTTAAAGACGAAGTTGAGTGTGTGAAATAATAACCATAAAATTGTCTTTCAGTTTCAAGACGTGACTTGATAATTTCTATAGATGTGATATCTGATGCCTTAATCTGTTGAAATGTAGATTCAAAAAATTCTAAAGGGAATAATTTTGAGACTTCAAGATTATGTGCCTGAGGTTGAGATTCATGTGGTAAAACATGTGGTTGAACAAGTAACGGAGCATCCATTAATCCACCTATCCTATCTGAAAGAAATTGTTTTGAGAAATTAAGAAGAGTGTCCATTAGAAGTATGATAGAATCAGCATCTCCATCAGCATCTCTTCTTTTAGCAGAATGCCAATTTGGTGTTGCAAAACAAACATGAGTTTCAGTATATCCTATAATTCGTCCGACTATTCCAACAGAAGTGTGTGGAGCTAAACCAATTATTAGATGTCCAATAAGCTCTTCAATATTCTTCACATTGTAAAATGAAGATTTTCCATAGAATTTCTCTAAAAGAACATCTATGTATTTGCATGTTGACACAAGATACTTTCCACTTTCATATGGAATAATCACATCTTGCATACGAATCTCAACTATCTGATCTAAAGATTCAAGTGGTTTTCCATCAATGTCATGAGAATATCCGAGCTCCTTTAGTTTCTCAATTGAAGTTCCGATCCAAGATGGTTTGAATTGGGTTAATGGAGAATTGGTTGCATCCAGTCTTACTGTTCCATCTTTGAATGTAGTTAATCCAAAATTTTGTCTTACAAGGCCTTTTTCAAGAGGTTCTGCAATTTTATCCTGATTGATTAATTCCTTTACTCCTTTGAAAGGTTCTCTTGCACGAATTCCCATCTTTTCTTGAGCTAAAAGTAATCTAGTTTTTAGTGGAAATTCTTTATGAGAATGAGATGGAGCTTTACGCTTACATTTTTCACAAAATGGCTCATTAAGAGTATCTCTACAATTGGAACATCGATAGGTAGTAGATGTCTTTGTACCACAAATAGAACATTTTATGCCAATAGAAGGTTGGTTACATTGAGTGCAATTTCTGTTCAAAATATTAGCAAAAAAGTGTTCAGTTCTAGATGCTTTAAGTAGATCTCTAGTAGGTCCTCCTTTATCACCTACAGGAAATAATATGTGTGTTGGAGGTTTCATTTGTCTGGGAGCAGTCTTTTCAGGTCTGCCTATTCTAACTCCAACACTTGTTGAGAATTTATTATTGATTTGAATTCCTGATGATTTTGTTAAAATTTTTGGAACTGATAAATCGCTGATTATTGGTTTTTTTCTAAATAATAAATTAAAGAAAATTTTTGCCTCTTGACTTTCTAAGATTATTATTTCATTTTTGACTTTATGAGGAGTACCCAAATTTTCAAGAATTTTCTTAATTTTAATTGGGTATTCAATGGATGTTTCATTGAATTTGTTTGGATCTAAAAGTTTGGTAAGTTCTTCTGATGATATTTTATCCCAGAAATACAAGTAATGTGGATGAAGTGGAAATTTGAAGTCAAGAGAAATTTTTAGCGCTTCGTCTATTGTAGGTATTTTACTCAAAAATTGATTTAGATATTGTTCGTTTGAATTTTGAATTTTTTGTTTTAGTTCCTCTAACCAAAATTCTTCAACATATCCAGAAGGCACCAGTGGAGCATTATTCTCAAGAAAATCCCCAAATGAAATTAGGATATCGCCTAGATGGAGAATTTTTTCTATTTCATTTTTAATTTCTAGTCCATGTTTTACATCTCTAATTTTTACAACATCGCCATTATTCAAACGAACAGTAGGAGTATCAATCGAGTCAACAAAGGCTACAGTTGCTCCTTTTCCAGGAATATCAATTTTAATTTGAGTTCCTACAGCTATTGTATGATCAAGAATCTCAGCAATTACCGGATGAATGCCGACTGCGGCAAAGCCAGTATTACATGCTCTTCCATATCTTAATCGAAATCCACCCAATTTGTTAGGCATGGATAGGACTGATCTGCCTGTAATTACTTCACGCATTCTTTTAGTAGCAGCGTCTTCCTGATTATCACCAGTCTGAACTGCCCCTTTTAGATCATTAAGCCATTCCCAGCCATCCAAATTATACAATTCTATTCTTTTCAGAAGTTTTTTAGATCTTCCAATTAATCCATCATTTAAAACACGTAAAGCGCCACCTCTAACCCTATCAGTTTGGATACGAGTCATTCCTTTGTGATTTACAACCTCATATGGATCTGTATCAACACCAGCCAATTCAACTGGAAGATTAGAGATAACATGTTCAATATCTTCATCCAAAATATGAAATTGAAAGCTACTTGCTTCTCTTTCATAAATTCGTAATTCCTCAACAAATCTACCTGTTTCATCATCAAAGGAATTAGCTTGAAATTTTGACAAGCCAACTATTTTTCTAACATGATCTGCAATTAGCAGAGTTACTGCAGATTCTGTTCCTCCTGCAGAACGCATAGGTCCTGCAATTGAAATGGAAAGATAATCAGTACCATCTTTGTTTTTTTTTATTTTTACTTCACTAATTCCCTGTAAGGGTGCGATAGTAACTCCTTCAGTAATAATTGCTAATCCTACACGAACTGCAAGATCTAATTTGTCTTCTAAAGAGGCATCTGGAAGGCAGTATTTACCTAAAGCAATTTCCTTTGCTAAAATTAATGCTGAAAGTTCTTTTCCATTTATTTTTAAAATCTCTCTTAACGGATCGGCGATATCAATTTCATGCATTTTTGCAACTCGATCTGCCAAATCAAATGCAATTCTTGGTTCAACAATGCCTGAGGAATCTACCAAAGTAGATTTTGCCGATGCTGCATGTTCAAATATTGTATATGTCTCTGTTGAGAGACTTGAATAGTAATCAAGATAGTAATTAGGCATCTTAATATCACGAATACGAGAAATTGCGTCGTTTTCAGACATAATACAGTTCTATTACTTGCTTCTTTGAATTGCTTTTGCTATTTTTTCGAGTTTTGTGAGACTTCCTCCCTTTTCAAGGAAAGTTCCAATGACTAGGGCATCAGCTCCTGCTTTGACAAGACTTGCAGCAGTTTTTTCATCTTTGATTCCACCACCAACAATTAAAAATCCATTAAATGCATGTCGTACGGTCTTTACCATTTCGGGTGTGACATTGGTTTTAGCACCAGAACCTGCTTCAAGATATACAAATCTCATACCCAGAAATTGAGCTGCCAATGAATATGCTGCAGCAATTTTTGGTTTTTCAAATGGAATTCCTCTTGCTGAACCAACAAACCAAGCAGATGTTCCATCTCCAATCACCAGATATGCTGTTGGAAGTGGTTCTAATCCAAATTTAAGAACACTTGGAGCACCCAATGCCTGTGCCTGGGTGATAAAATATGGATTTTCAGAATTCATTAATGAACTAAATAATATGGCATCAGCATCAGGCACAACACCTGTAATGTTGCCTGGAAATAGGATTATTGGAATTTTTAGACCTTTTTTAATGCCTTTAACCACTTGAGCCATTTCAATTTGATCAGTAGCCGATGAACCTCCAACTAAGATTGCTGATGCTCCAATTTTTTCAACGTCTTTAGCAAGCTTACTCGATGCCTCTAAATTTGATACTTCTGAATCGATTAACACGAATAGTAGTGCATTTTTCTTTTTTAATTCTAATTTAAGGAATGATTCAACTTTATCTCCAGCCATAAAGGGGGTTTGTGTATGTCTCTTTAAAGTTTAATTGGAATGCTGTATACAGATTTGTATAGCTATGGACAAATTGAAAGAATCTAATTTTAACAATATTATACAAAAAATTATCAAAAAATCACTGTTTACAGAGAGACAAGTTGAAATTATTTTAAATCAGAAGGATCTTTTAGAATCTAATTTTTCTATAACTAGGGGAGCATATTACAGGCAAGTTGGGCAATCTAGAGATAAATTAATTGGATTATTCTATTCAATCATACTTTTTCGTGGTTTAGGCATACTTTTGCCTGATGATATAGATGTGATATCAAAGCTTTCTCAACAGATTAGTGTGATAAATGAGAGTGATATTTTTCCTGAAAGAGAAGATGAAGTGATTAATGTGATAGATAGGCTCATTTGTCAGGCATGCAACATGTAATGATTGTGATATGTTAGTTTGGTAACAAATTGATTTCTATGTGATAATTTGTGTGAGTTTGTTAATCTAAAGTGTAAATTAATGTTGTTCAATCACAATAAATCACGTTGTAGGCATAAATGTTGTGATGTTAATAGAAATTCCTGAACCTGAAGTGATTTTAGGTGTGGTTTTGGCATTTATTGTAGGAATTGTAGGTTTATATGCATACTTCAAGATACTTCCATTTATAAAAACTAGCAACGAAGAATTTGATGTATCGCAAGCTGAACGTTTAGAATACTATGAAAAACAATTAATTGATATGAAAATACGCCTAGATGCCTTAGAAATTCAAGGAATTGAGCAAAAGGTAGATGATGATCCTAATCTGGAACTCAAACAATTCTTAGAGAAATTGGCAAAGAATGAAGTTAAAGAAAAACCAATTCAAGTTGTTAGCAAGCCTGAAGTTGTACCTGAAAAGGTGATTTCTATTCCTAACATACCAAATATTATGCCTGCAAATCCAATTGATTATGTGTTACATTTAATCACAAACAAAGCTATGACATCACGTGATATACAAATCACATTAAAGAAAAGTAGAGAACATACTTCACGCCTGATGAAAAAGATGTTTGAGGATGGATATGTTCAAAGAAATACTGAATCTAAACCATATACCTATTCAATTACTAAAAAAGGAATGGCAAAAGTAGAGCAAGTAGAAGTTAATCCAATAATACAATAGAAAAATTTTAGAAATTTTAATAGTAACATATGAATATTTTTTTAATTTTAAGGTAAATTAGATGTATTTGATAATGAAAATAGAATTAGATAATTTAATAAATTATATATATTATTAAATTATAATAGTAATATGTCAGTAAATGAGAATGAAGTATTGGTAAAAATCACTTCTGCCGGTACAATTTCAATTCCAAAACAGTTTAGAAAGTATATGGACATCCAAAAAGGAGAATATGTTAAAGTGATTCTTGGAAAAGATAGATTATTGGTAAGAAAAGTTACTATTTCTTAATTGGTTATTGTTGTTTTTGGGTCATTTTGATGGTTTGATATGTCCATTCTCGACCAGTTCTAGTTCTGTTTACCCTCCCTTTTGTGGAAAATCGTGACAAGTATGTGGAGATTACACTGAGTTTTACAGGCTCATTGTATTCGTCTTCATATTTTTCAAGAATGTTGGTGGAGGTGAATTTTCCCATTGGGAAGAATTTATCTACAATATTCCATATTTTAGAACCTACAGAATCCATGTTTGTAACTTCTTGTTCTTCTTCAATATTCATCAAGTCCATCATTTCGAATATTTTGAGGATTTTGTCTCTTGTTACATTGCCCTCTAATTTGATGTCATACCGAGCACCATCAGAGTCTTCCATGTCTATTCTAATTCTTTTTTTAGCCATCTTTGAGATCTAACGGATCAAATGTTAACAGTTCAAATTATCCAAGAATGTTTGTTAACTAAATGCTTTGTTAACATTGACTGCCTAGCTCATGCCTAGCCTGTTTTATGTTATTAACAATTTATTTAGAATTAATCACCCAAATTAGGATATTTTCATGCCTGGAATGGAAATGAAGGGGTTAGATTTAAGATATTCACAGTGTTAACATTCATCTTAACGCCTGGAATGGAAATGAAGGGGTTAAAATGGGCTTTTCAGTCCTTTTCTTAACATAATTTTAACAAAAATGTTAACTCATCTTCAAACTAGGACCTAACCCACACACCAATATTTCCACTCTATCTTTTTCTTTAATTTTTTTTAATAGAAAATCTATAACTAACTAAAAATAATTAATTACAAACTAAACTACTATTACTATTCTATCCTATACTCTCTTGATTCAGGTATGATTGTGTTATTGTTGACAGGAAACAAAGGTGTGTGAGTATGTCTGATCCGATAGATGATTTGTTAGATGCAGCAGAAGCAGGAAAGTCAATAATAAAAAATCGTGATATTCTTCATTTTACATATATTCCAGAAATTATCTTACATAGAAAATCTGAACAAGAACAAGTTACTCAATCTCTATTACCTATTCTAAAAAAATCAAGACCATCAAATCTTCTTGTATATGGAAAACCTGGTACTGGTAAGACATTAGTAGTAAAAAAAGTACTATCTAAGATCCAAGAAAGGGTAGAAAAATCAAATTTCCCAATCAGACTAGTATATTCTAATTCTAAAGAAGAAACTACGTTATACGGATTATTAGTCAGTTTAGGCAGGCAATTAGACCTAAAAGAGAAAGAATTACCCACAACAGGACTTGCAATTAGTGAAGTTTTCAAAAGACTACTAAATAAAATTGATGAGGAAAAACTTAACGCAATTTTTGTAATTGATGAAATTGATTATCTGGCCCAATTAGTAGCAAAAACAGGAAAGGATATCTTGTATCAACTAACTAGGGCAAATGAACGTCTCAATCAAGGCTCATTGACCTTGGTCGGAATTTCAAACGATCTGACATTTAAAGAAAAACTAGACCCTAGAGTAATTAGCAGTCTAGGAGAAGAGGAGATTGTCTTTACCAATTATGATGTTGAACAAATTAAAAAAATACTTGAAGAAAGAATCAACAAATCATTTGTTGAAAATTCAGTGGAGGAATCAGCCCTAAATCTCATTGCCGCACTTGCTGGAGGAGAACACGGGGATGCTCGTCGAGCAATCGATTTACTTCGGGTAGCAGGAGAACTTGCTGAAAGACAACAATCAGACAAAGTCACCATTGAACATGTCAGAGAAGCCTCTCAAAAAATGGAAGAAAATAAGGAAGAAAAATCTCTCAAATCATTCCCACTTCACGAGAAATTAATCCTTATTGCGATAATGAAGGCAAATGGCTCTTCTACTGGTGAAATCTATTCTTCTTACAAAAATCTCTGTAAAGTAGTTGGAAAAGATGAACTTACTCAAAGGAGAATCACACAAATGCTTAGTGAAATAGAATTATCTGGATTAATCTCTGGAAGACTAATACATCAAGGAATTCATGGAAGGACAAAAAAATACAAACTTACAATTTCATCTGAAATGATTAAAAAAACATTCAAAGACGATCTAACTTTGCAAGACATTATCTAGATTTGAACTATAATTTTCATGGAAGACTCGGAAAGTTTTTAGGTTTACAATAAGGGCAATGCCTGGATTTGGAGTCATTCCCACACTAGCCTGAAAAGGTGTCTGTTTTTGCCAGGAACCAGAATTTATCAACAAAACTCCCTTGTACATATCTAATTGTGCTCTATGAACATGACCTACATGAAAGATGTCTGGAATGTCCTGAATAACTAAAAGATCTTCCATTTCAGGCGCTATTGGTGTCTGACTACCATAAATTGGACTAAGATGTCTTGCTCTAAGCAGATGTCTCATTACATTGGTTGGTTTGTCATAACTTAGACCTGGTGTTGTCTTTACAATATCATCGATACTTTGACCATGAAACATTGTAACTATAACACCATTCAATGAGACTACAGCTGGATTTCCAACCATAAACACATTTTCTCTTTCCCACAGACCTGAATTGTATTTTTTTGGTATGGCTGGTTGTGGTAAAGCCCTTCTTCCAGGATCATGGTTTCCAGGCATTATGATAATTTTTACATTTTTAGGAATTTTATCAATCAAATCTTCTGCTTTTTTTAACTGTTCTTGTATAGTCTGACAAACCAACTCTTTATTCTGGTTTGGGTATATTCCAACTCCATCTACCACATCTCCACCAATCAGGACAAAACGAATTTTTTTTGCAACTGGATCAGGACTTGATAACCATGAAACAAACTCCGAAAACTCATCTTCCATGAAATACTTACTTCCTATATGAAGATCAGAAAGAAAAACAGCATATGCCTCAGTTTCTGACTTATTTTTTGCTTGTTCTGGAATATCAGGCAGAATTAAATCCTTGATAATATATCCTGAATTTTTTGCTGAACTTATTCTTGCCATTACAAACTGATCAATTAAAAGAGTATTCGCCATTTTTTGCAATTCATCATCAAAAATTATCCCCTCAAATGAGCCTGATAGATCCTCTAGAGTCAATTTTGTAATGTTTCTCTCAGAATTTCTTATGGTTACAAGACCACACACATACATATCGTCTTCAATTTTTACAGTTTTTACAGAGGCTGCAGATTTAAGCAGTTTTGATTCTGGCCTGTCTGAAATTATTCGTTTGAGCTTGTTAAAACGACTAGAAAATAACGCATTATACCCTTTGACACCCTCACCTGACGTTATCTTATTGGTAGGCTCTGATAATATTTTTACTTCACTTTGAATTGTCGAATCTTCTTTAATTCCAAGATATAATTCTAAATCATCTTGATTAATTTGAAATAATTTTTGTTTTGCTTTCTCTCTTACTATTTCCTTTATGATCTTCTCTAATTTTTTTACATCTAAATCTTCTAAAATTTTAAAAGCATCAGGATGAATTTGGAACCCTTTGTTTAATGCATAGTTTAATGCATAAGATAATTCCTTTTTCATATTAAAAAATATCATCTCGTTTAATTAAATCTGCGCCTACATCAACCCTCAAATATTGTCCTCAAGTTATGGCAATGTGAATAAAATCAGAATAATTCTGTTTTTTATATTTCTAGGACTTTTTGCAGCTACATATCAAATTGGTTCAATGTCTACTGTCAGTGAAGAAGAGGCAAATACATTCATGGCAGAATTTGAAGAACTTGTTTTAGATATTGATGCATTTGGAATTTTTATTCATAACTTGACTATTGCATTACCAATGTTTATTCCAGGTTTTGGAGTTGCATGGGGATTATTTTCTGCTTGGTCCACCGGATTCGCTTTTGCCGCAATAGTTGTAACTGCCCCTCAATTATCTGATATTCCACCACTTTCAATTCTTTTCTTATCTCCATTTGGATTAATGGAACTTGTTGCGTACTCTTTTGGAATTTCTAGAAGTTTTATTCTGATTAGAGCAGTCATTAAAAAAATTGATCTAGTTCCATTTATCAAACCAACATTAATTGAAATTGGAATTATGGTGGGTCTTCTTTTGGCAGGAGGATATTTGGAATTTTACATGATAGAAATAGCTCGGGAAGAGGGATTAATTGACATGCCTGGTTTCTAATTTTTAGAATTATCTTTGGATTTGCTTATTCAGTCTAAAATAATTTAGTAGCAAATTATAAACCAAATTAGACAAGAATTTAATCATGAGGGCAGTCATCACACTACTAGCATTTCTTGTTGTTTCATCAGGATATTTTATCAATGATTCATTTGCTGAAATTTCTGAGAATCAAGCATTTCTTTTAGAGGGTTCTGGTTTTGCCGTAACTGAAGAATTTATTAGAATATCAGAAATTGATCTGGGATTATCTTCTCAAGATCAACGTGGAAGTACAATCAATTTTCTTACAGAAGATGGTTTTATTACACTAGATGATGAAGAGTTCGTAATTTCTAATTTGGAAGGAAAATTTCTGCGTGAAGGTCGTTACATCAGAATTAATGGAGAAATTGAAAGTTCAAATGGATTTGATACCTCAATCAGTTTTTTTGGAAGACTAGTTGATGAAAGTAAAGATGCATCAGTTTATGGTTTCACAGGCAGAATTACAACATCAGATGAAACTTTCAAAGTGATTTACACAACAAAATTATCCAGTTTAACAAAAGTCGATCTAACGTCTTCAGAGATTGAAGAATCAGATGGTCTTACACTATACATTCTTAGAGGTTCTTCTTCACAAGGAGTTGCAGATAGTTATATTGGTGCAAGTTCAGTTAGAGAACAAGCAGTTGCAACACAAAGTGCATCTGATTCACTTAGATTGAGATATTTCTCACAGGATAGAATTTCAGTAGAACCCGGAACTACTATTACAATAATAAATGATGATGTTGTATCTCATAAAATTATCAGTGGAAAAGAAAATTACGGTGATCGACATAATCCATTTACACCAGATGGAAGAATTTCTACCGAGACTGTTGCACCAGGAGAATCAGTTAACATAGCATTAGATGATGCAGGATTTTATAGATTATACGATCCAAATTATCCTTGGATGAAAATTGTTGCATACGTTTTCCCAGACTCAGATAGTCTAGTATTAGGTGAAGGAAAAAATTCAGGTAACTAATTTTTCCATTGCCATTTATAATTCATATATGAATCTAAATTGGTCTGGTTAAACACCATCACTGATAAATCAGAAAATTCTTTTCCTTCCAAATCTTTCACAGTTCCTACAAAACTTGTCTCATATTCTGTTGTGATTGCCTCAAAAACATGAACTTTCATTTTGGCAGTGTCAAAATTGTGTTCTCTCAAATATACTGCTATTTCAGATTGCATAAAATGTTTGTCAGGTTGTTTTGGCCAAGGTCTTGGAACCAAAACCACACTAAAACCATCAATCAATGCTTTTTGTAATTCTAATTTCTTATCTTCAATTGATGTTGTAACATGCATTGTAATTACTTTGGATTTATCAAGAGGAACCTTTGCCCTTGATGCAGCAACCTGAATTGAACTGATACCAGGAATAATCTCTATTTTACCAAAAATCTCTATCAATCTATCAACAACTTCTGATTCTGAAAAATTCACATCACCAGTAAATGGAATTACTAATGTCCTATCACCAAGTTTTGGAAGAATTTTTTGATAAGAATCTTCTTGATCATTCATAGTAATTTCATAGATCTCTTTTCCTTCAATCAAATGCTCTATTGTTTTTAGAGTGTATTTGTAACCAATAATAATGTCACAATTATGTACAATTTCTTTTACAATTTCTGTCACATATTTTGGAGAACCAGGTCCAACACCTACAGCAAAAATTTTTCCCAATTTTACTTCGTAAATTTCTGCCTGTCTTTAATATATTGCACAAAAGGTTCCCAATCTACTTTCATGTATTTTGTAGGCTCTTTTGCAGGATATTTTACCCAATCTTGGGCAATTGAATACTGAAATTTTTCTTCTTTTTCATTTTTGTTAAACTCTAACTGGAGAGAACTTCCCCAATCCTTCTCTGTGTAACTAACACTGGATATGTCATCAAATGACAATTCAGTGTTTCTATCATCCTCCAAGTCATTCATCAAATCTTTTTCATTGTAACCATCATGATGAATCATTGTGTTTTTTGATTTAATAAAATTAATCACTTGTCTTTGAGTAATTGCTTTCCACCAATTCATTTTAGATTCTGTCTTATGTATAAACATCAAATGTTTATCAGTTAACACCAGCATACCTTCTTTTCCACCAATTGAAAAAAACTTTTTAGATTCTCTCCATATTGAAACTAAATGTGCCTGAATCTTTTCATCAGGTTGCATATGGTTAGCTTATTGAACTTTGTTAAAAACTAATACAATTAGCTTTTAAGTAACTATTCTTGGGAAAAATTATTGAATAAAATATTTTTTGCTGTTACAGTTTCATTACTTTTAGTTAGTTTTGGAAATTATGCATTTGCTCAATATGATGATAAATTAGTTGTCTTGGAAACAAATCTTGGAAATATTACAATTGACTTTTTCCCAAATGATGCACCAAATCATGTTGATAATTTTATTGGATTAGCTGAATCTGGATTTTATGATGGAGTAATCTTTCATAGAATAATTCCAGGTTTTATGATTCAAGGCGGTGATCCAAATACAATCAGCGGTGATCCAAATACATGGGGAACTGGCGGTCCAAGCACAAGTATAGATGCTGAATTTAACACAATCAAACACAATCGTGGAATAGTTTCAATGGCACGATCAGCTGATCCTAACAGTGGAGGCTCTCAATTTTTCATTATACATGGTGATTCTAATTTTCTTGACGAACAATATACCGTATTTGGTAGAATTGTAACTGAAGAAAGTTTTGGAACACTTGATAAAATTGCTGGAGTTGAAATAGAACCAATAGATAGACCTGTAGATCCGGAGCAGGTCAAAATTACCAAGGCTACAATTGTTAATCGTTTTGATGTATCGAATCTTCTTGAATTACAAGAACCTGAACGCACAGAATCTACTGCAATAACCTCATCAACTGGTAATCAAAAATATGAAAGTCCTGAACATGAAATTGGACTTAGTGTACCTGAAGGCTGGCTATTACAAAATCCAGATAAAATAGATGAAAATTCTCCTGATGTAATTGCAGTAGGACCAAAAATAGGAGTAATGAACCCCGTAATCTCCCTTACAGTACAACAAACCAATCAAAGAACATTAGATGATCTTATTTCTGAAAAAACTGAAATGCTAAAACCAGGAATAGAATCAGGAAATCTAAAAATAATTTCACAGGAAAAAATAACTATCAATGGAAATGAAGCATATGTTACTAACGCAGAAGGAATTTTTTCTTCTAATGATGAAGAATTTGATGTGAAATTTAAAGAAGTTATGATTTATGACACTGAAAAAATTTACAATCTTGCATACAGTAATGGATTAGACCATTTTGATTCTCAACTTCCAAGATTTGAAGAAACAATTGATTCTTTTGAAATCTTATCAGAAGATACATCTGTAGATGAATCAATTGAAGAAGGAGGCGGTTGTCTAATTGCAACTGCCGCATTTGGATCGGAATTAGCTCCACAAGTACAACAACTTAGAGAAATTCGAGATGATACCATTTTGTCAACCAAATCTGGAACTGCTTTTATGAGTGGATTCAATCAATTTTATTATTCATTTTCACCTCTAATTGCAGATTTGGAACGTGAAAATCCAATTTTCAAAGAAGCTGTAAAATTCTCAATTACTCCAATGTTATCTACATTATCAATTTTAAATTTCGTCGAAATTAATTCTGAAGCAAAAATGTTATCTTTTGGAATTGGAATAATTTTAATGAATATTGGAATGTATTTTGTAGCACCGGCAATAATTATTCATAAAATTAGAAAATAAATTACCAAACATCATCTACTTCATCAAGTAGCTTGTATTCTTTTTCAGTTTCACGTTTCATTAATTTTAGTCTTGAGATATCTCTATCAAAGAACAAATCTATTGCCCAATCAAGAAATACACGCGTTCTTTTATCAAAAGTTGGAATTTTTGAGAGATATACGTTTCTCCAAATTAACCATGCCCAAAATCCAGAGATATTCATTCCCAAAAATGTGGCAATTCCAGATCTTTTTCCAATAATTGCCATTTGACCTTTAGAATGATAGATGAATTTTTCTTTTTCAGAATTTTTAATTAATGATGTTAAATTTTTTGCTGCAATTTTTGCTTGAGCTTCTGCAATTTGAGCAGTTGGGGGAAATGGTCTTTGTGTTTCAGGATTTAAAAATAATGCACAATCTCCAATTGCAAATACTCCAGGAAAGTCTGAAACCTCAAGATAATCATTAACTATGAGTTTTCCCTTTTCTGTCTTGAACATTGATCTTTTAATTGTATTAACTGGGGTAACTCCTGCAGTCCAAATCAAAGTTTTTGTAACAATCGAATCAATTCCAGATTTATCAATCGAATCTTTTGGATTTTCATCTAATGATTTTGTAGTAACTTCATTCCCATCAAAACTGGTTACTGCTGTTTTTAGTCTAATATCAATTCCTCTTTCAACCATCTTATCTTTTGCAAAGTCTGCAAGTTTTTCATTAAATCCAGGCAAAATCATTCCTAAAGCTTCTAACACAATCACCTTGAGATCTTTTTCATGAATTGTAGGATAATATTTTCGTGCATCTAAAAGAAGATCCATTAGTTCTCCTGCAGTTTCAATACCTGCAAAACCACCTCCTACTACAACAAAATTCAAAAAACTTTTTCGAAGAATTGGATCAGTTTCATTTTCTGCTTGTTCAAGCATATCGATAACTCTATTTCTCAACATGACAGCATCATTGAGTGTCTTCATAGTATAGGCATTTTTTTCTACATCAGACATTCCAAAAAAGTTAGTTTCACTACCAAGTCCAACTACAAGAAAATCATAATGTATTGAGATACTTCTTTTGTCTCCGGTTCCCCATAATGTTACTAGTTTTCCATAAGGATCGATATTTTTAATTCTACCCTCATAGAATTTTGTTTTTTTACAAATTGTTCTAATAGGTAAAACAATGTGCCTAGTTTCAATCATTCCAGAAGCTACTTGTGGTAACATTGGTGTAAATAATAGAAAATTGTCTTCACTTATCATTACTAGCTCAATTTCAGGATCATCTCCAAACTGTGATTCTAACTGTTTAGTACATTCTACTCCAGCAAATCCTCCTCCTAAAATTACAATTTTTTTCTTATTTCTTGCCAATCGTGTCATTTCCACAAAGTGGGTGAATATATGCTATAAGAATAATTTTCAATAAATTCACTGCCGTACTCAGGTTCTCATAATATCTGAATGCAAAATATCATAGGCCCTGGATGAATCCCTTTCATTTAGAATTATAGTGATGTTATCCTGACTGAAAAATGCATTTACTAACTCTACTCCATTTGCATGCAAAACTTCAGCTACATAGGATACTACATCTGATTCATTTTGAGAATTTGGGATTGAAATTCTAATCTTTGCAAGACCAGTACTAAACATATCATCATCTTCTGGCACATTGCTGAAAATCTGTCTAATGTCCTCCATATCCTCAGCCAAAAATCTAAATGAATCAGATAGTCTGAAAAAATCATAATTGTTAGTTACCTTGGAGAATTTATCTAAAATTGCCATGGGATCCATTTCATTAGAATCTTTTACTGAAAATTTAACATCCATAATTCCATCAGTTAAAACCAATCTTGCATTTTTCAAAACAGATTCTTCTTTGATTTCTTCTTTGATTTCAAACGAATCAGCATAGCGCTTTATGGCAACAACTACAGTATTGAGATTAACAGAATTTCCTAGAATTTTTTCAATTTCTGGTTGAATCTTTACTGCTAGTGCTGTATAGTTAATCAGATCCATTTTCATGCAATCATAAATCGAACGATTTCTAGTAATGATTTCTCTAACAACTTCAGGTATGGACATGTTTATAGTCCTCATTAAGATTATTATATTATGTCAATTATAATAGGCTTATGTAAGAAATCAAAGAAATATCAATAATCTTTATATAATGTCATATACATTACACATAGTAGATAAATATGACAACATTCTTTGATAGTGAATTTGATAGAATCTTCAAACGAATGTCAAACTCTTTTTTTGATATAGATGACATTTTTGAAGAATTCAAGGGAAATGGTTCTGAATCTGGTCCATATTATTATGGTTATACAATGACCGTTGGTCCAGATGGAAAACCTGTTGTAAAAGAGTATGGAAATGTCAAACCAGGACTACTTCCAACTGCTGATACACGAGAACCACTAGTTGACACAATTGTTGACGAAAAAGAAAAAGTAGTAAAACTCATAGCTGAGATGCCAGGAGTTGAAAAGACTGATGTAAAAATCGTCGTTGAAAACAAAATTGTCGATCTTTCAGCCGAACGCGGTGACAAAAAATATCATGTAAAAGTTCCAGTCCAATACAAAGTTGATGAGAATTCTGCAAAGGCTTCTTACAAAAACGGAGTTTTACAAATAATCTTCAAGTTAATTGAGGAAGAAAAACAAAAAGGCAAAACGGTGGAGGTTGAATAAATCCCTCAATTTTTTTTGAGGTAATGATATGAGTGAAATAGTTTTAAAAATTGATGAGAGTCCACAACAACATGTTGGACGAGGTAGAGCCATAGTTGATCCTAAAATTATTGAGGATCAAAAATGGAACACTGGACAAATACTAGAATTAACTTACAACAAAAAAACACATGTAAAACTTTGGCCAGGCACATCTGAAGAATATGGTTCTGGTATTATCAAAATAGATGGAATGACAAGGCAAAATATTGGAGCTGGAATCGGTGATAAAATTTCACTAAAAACAGTAGAAGCTGTAAATGCTGAACAGATTGTTTTATCTCCAACTGAAAAGATTGCTGCAGAAGGATTACAAGAATACATGATTTACAACTATCTTAATCATGTATTTACAACAGGAGATTCAGTTTCTCTGAACACGCAGATGGGAGGTAGAGTTCAGTTTGTTATTACAAGTACTAAACCATCAAAACCAGTTTTAGTTACAGAAAATACAATATTCAAGCTTGGAGCAATGACCAAAGCAGTTGATTCATCTTTTCCAAGAATAACATACGATGAGCTTGGAGGCCTAAAAAATGAAGTTCAAAAAATTCGTGAAATGGTAGAATTACCAATGAGACATCCTGAATTATTTGATAAGATAGGCGTGGAAGCACCAAAAGGTGTACTATTGTACGGTCCACCAGGTACTGGAAAAACATTGCTTGCAAAAGCAGTAGCTGGAGAAACAAATGCTCACTTTATTTCTCTCAGCGGCCCTGAAATTATGGGCAAACATTATGGAGAAAGTGAAGAGAGAATTAGAGAAATCTTTACTCAGGCTGAAGAAAATGCACCTAGCATAATTTTCATAGATGAGATTGATTCCATTGCTCCAAAAAGAGATGAAGTTTCTGGTGAGCTAGAAAAAAGAATTGTTTCACAATTGCTCACCCTAATGGATGGTATGAAGTCTAGAGGTAAAGTTGTAGTAATTGCTGCAACAAACAGACCAGATTCAATTGATCCTGCACTCAGAAGACCAGGTAGATTTGATAGAGAAATTGAAATTGGAATTCCTGATGATGAAGGGAGATTTGATATTCTTTCAATTCATACACGTGGTATGCCAATTGATGAAAAAGTAGATCTTAAACAAATCTCAAAAACCACACATGGATTTGTAGGCGCTGATTTGGAAGTATTATCCAAAGAAGCTGCAATGAGATCTCTTCGTAGAATTCTTCCCGAAATTGATCTTGATGAAGAAAAAATTTCATCAGAGATTCTTCAAAAAATCCAAATCACCAGCGATGACTTTAGAGATGCACTAAAAGAAGTCAGACCAAGTGCACTCAGAGAAGTTCAAGTCCAAATTCCAAACGTAAGTTGGGATGATGTCGGTGGTTTAGATGAACTAAAAGAAGAGCTCAAAGAAGCTGTTGAGTGGCCAATCAAATACAAGGATGCATATGATTATGTTGATGTAGAATCTCCAAAGGGAATTTTACTTCATGGTCCTCCAGGAACTGGAAAAACAATGATAGCAAAAGCTCTTGCAAAAATGACAGAGTCTAATTTTATTAGCATCAAGGGTCCAGAATTACTCTCAAAATGGGTAGGAGAATCTGAAAAAGGAGTCAGAGAAATTTTCAGAAAAGCACGACAAGCAGCTCCATGTATTATATTCTTAGATGAAGTTGATGCACTTGTTCCAAGAAGAGGCAGTGGAGGTTCTGAATCACATGTTACAGAAAATGTAGTGTCTCAAATCCTAACAGAAATTGATGGACTAGAAGAACTACACAACGTGTTGATTATTGGTGCAACAAATCGATTAGATATTGTGGATGAGGCACTTCTCAGACCAGGCAGATTTGATAGAATCATCAAAGTTCCAAATCCTGATGAAAAAGGAAGACAACACATCTTTGAGATTCATACAAAGAAAAAACCTCTTGGAAGTGACGTAAAAATCTCAGAAATTGTAAAATTGACTGATGACTTTAGCGGTGCTGAAATTGCGGCAGTCACAAACAGAGCAGCTATTGCTGCTTTGAAGAGATACGTCAATGGCAAGTCAAAGAATGTCAAGGAAATCAAGATTACTCAACAAGATCTAATTGACGCTGTGGATAAGGTAAAGCCTCGAAAGAAAGAGGCTCCTATACCTCAATCCACAAAATAGTCTAAATACTAAGGAAAATGACGTAGAATTATGAAACTCTATCTTGACTTTGAACCTTGCAAAGAATGTAACACAATGATGACTGAATTAAGTAGTCCTGAAATGTTATTTGCAGATGATAAAACCAGAGCAGACGAATCAGCAAAGTTTCTCAGACATCTAACCTATAATCACAATGAAGTAGTTCAAGCTGTAATGGAAGATCTTCCAAAACAAAAAAGAGATCAAGAACCTGATTTCTACAAATAACCCTTTTTCATTCTCAAAAATTAGTAATTATATTCATATACAAAACTACCGTAATATTTTTGTGAAATTTTAAGATGAAATCCGTTCTTGTTTATGGCATAATTGTCCTATTTACATCTGTTAGTTTTTTACAAATTACATTAGCATTAGAAACAGAACAAGAACCAGAACCTCCACAAATTCCTGAACCTAGCCCTGCTCCAGAGCCAATTAGACTGCCAGATCCTTCACCTGCCCCAAATCCTTTCCCAGAAGAATCTGATTCAGAAAAAGTAAAACGATTGACTGAAGCAAATAACAATCTAAAACAACAAAACAATAATCTACAGAATCAAATATCTTCTCTAAAAAATGAAAAATTAGGATTACAAATAGAAATATCAGAATTAAATAATTCTCTACAAAATCTTAAAGAAATTGCATTAGAGCAAATTCGTGTAATAATGGAATTAGTAAATCAACTAAAAGAAATAATGTTTGAAAAAATATTTTCATCTACAATAAAGTTGTAAGATTTTTTTGGGATTATCTATTCAATTAGCTTTAATGTTTTCTTAATCAAGACAGCTCTGTTTCTGATTGTAACATCACTTACTCCAGATTCTATTGAAAACTTTTTTTGGCTGATTTTTTCCCCGTTCATAATACATGAAATGTATAATGATGCAGCAGCTTGTGCTACAGGGTGTTTTCCAGCAGTAATCTGTTCTTTTTCACATAGGTCTAGTATTTTGAATGCATCTCGTTTGGTCTTTTCTTTTAGATTCATGTTATTTGAGATCTTTGAGATAAACGATGATGTATTGTACTGATTAAGATTCAATTCAAGCTTTTTGATTATGGTTCTCAAATCTCGAGATAGTATTTTTCTTTCAATATTTCCAGCTTCTGCAATATCATCTAATGTTCTTGGTATGTTGTTCTCTCTACAAGCTGCATATAGTGAGGCTGCAATCAATGAATTCATTGTTCTTCCTCTGGTTAGTTTCGCATTAACTGCTTTTCTGTAAATATAGGCAGCATTTTCCACAACATTATTTGAGATTCCTAGTTTTGTTTTCATTCCATGAAGCTTTGTGAATGCCTTGCTTAAACTAGCAGTCTGCCTTGATTTGCTTCGCTGATCCCATGTTCGTAATCTGTTAAATTCATATTTTGTTTTACCTGATAATGCTTTTCCAGTCGAATCTTTGTTGGTACCAATTACTGTTGATAGTCCCCTGTCATTCATTGTTAGTGATGTAGCAGGACCTGTTCTTGCCATTTTCATAAAATCTTCTGAGGAGTAACCATTGTTTTCATGCGATATGTCAGACATGTTATCCACTAGGACAAGACCGCATCCCCCGCAAAAAATTTCTCCTCTTTCAGAATCTGTTATTGCAGGATAGGTTTCGCAAGTATCTAGTTGACACTTGACATCATAATCACTCGAATAATTTCCTAACACTGTTAACTATTGTTGCCATTCATCAGATAAAAATAAAGTGTAACAGGCGATTTTGTAACCAAAATAAAACATTGCAAACGAAAAATTCCTGAATTTTTTGTTAAAATAAAATTCTTGTTTTCAATATAATATACATTATAATAAATGTTAAAATTAAAAATAATTTTTTTGAAAATCTATTTTCTAATTGATTCTAAAGAATGTCCACGGTTAGTAATCATTTGAATTACTGCTTCTACTGTATAATCAATTCCATGTTCTTCTTCAAAATGATTTCTTAATTCTTCAATTAGTCCCATAGTTTTTTCCCCATCTAGGATAAATTCACACTCAAAACCATAGTCATCACATCTCAGTTTTATTGTCATTCAGTCTAAGAAAAATATTGAACCTATAAAAATCATATACACATATTTCTCAATCAAAATAAAATTAGGCATAATTTGTGCCTAGTTTCTTTCCAAATAGCACTAATAATGTCAACTAGTCTCAATTGTGAAGATGAAAGGCCTAGAATTTATTTTTCTTGCAATTGGTTCTGTACTGGGAGCATATCTAAGATTCAAAGTCATTGAATCTCCTTTACTTTTTAATACAATACCTGTAAATGTTTTAGTAGTTAATGTACTGGGAGCATTTATTCTTGGTGTCTTTATTGTAATATCTCAACAATGGAATCTTGATGGAAAATATTCTCTTTTTGCTGCTATAGGATTTTGTGGTTCACTTACTACTATGTCTGGACTCGCACTTGAATCTAATACTTTTCTTGAACACAGTCATTATGGAGCATTTGTAATCAATTTAGTAGCTAATGTTGGCTTGTCAATTACAGCATTAATTGGAGGAAAGTCATTAATGAGTGCAATTATTAATAATTAATTAGAAATGGTTTATTCATATCAAGTTGTAAAGTTTCAAACAATTTCCTTTGTTCAAGGAACTAATTGGTCTCAATCAGTAGGTGACAAAGGCATTCTTTACAAATCAGTTAAAGATCCATTCTCAAAACTCATTGTTCAATCTTCTAATGGCTCAAAAAAATTGTATCGTGTACCAAAAGACAGAACAGTTGTTATAACTAATGACACTGCACATTTTCTAGGCGAATTATCTTAAATTATTTAAAAAATTGATCAACTTGATCTCTATATTTGAGAGCAATTTTTCCAAATTCTGTAAAATCATCGGCTGTTGGATATTTCATTTTCATTGCAAATTGATTAACAAATATGGACAATGCACTGCCAATAATTAGATTGTAAACACCGTCAGCTACATTATTTGAATAAGGGAATGCAACTCTGATAAATGGTAAATATGTTTCAGTCTGAGAAATCATTAGCTTGATGTGTTTTTCAACAAATTCTTCAACGTCAGCATCAATTGCCATAATTTTCCTTGTATTGATTTCTTATAAATAGAACTTTAATTCTCAGGCATAATTTCATTTATCTTACAATTTCTGCCATGTACTTTTCTTTCCCCTTCCTGCTTCTTGGCAGACATCTTAATTGTCTATTACAACAAGGGCAAATAATCCCATCAAATTCTACGAATATTTCACAAAAATTACATCTTTTTTGTCCAGCGGCATATCTGCCAATTCCTACTGGTTTTAGAGCCTTGTAATTTTTGCATTTACCTATACAATAAGTTATGATATAATAGTAAAATCATCAAAAGATAAAACGTTTGATTGCACTGCACTCACTTTTTCCAAATTTCTTTTAAACCAAATTAAATTTATAATACTAATTTTATTTTTTATTATTGCTTGAATTAGATAAAGAAGTATTTGGAAAAATTACAACCAAAGAAATTATTGGCGCTGATCCTCCTGCAGTTCCTGATACTAGAAATAATTTTGAAAAAGAACTGATAACTTTACTTACAGAATTAATATCACAATCAAAAATAAATCTTGAAAAACTTTTGGAAGAACAAAAAGTTGCTGAGACACATATCAATAGTAGACCTGGTGCTATGGCTTTAGCCCAAGATAAAATTCAATTATTTAATGAATTCAACCAAAAATACGTTAAAGCGATAAAAGAAAAACTAGAATCATAATTCTATGTGTCGAGCTAAATTTATAATTATTTTTACACTAGATTTTTAAGAAAAAAATTATTAATTAATAATTACAATGCAATATTAAATTCCAGATTAGATATGATAAGTAAAATAAAAGAAATGTGTTTAAGATCCGCACAAAGAAAATTAGTAACTGATAACAAATCAGAAAAATATTTTGCTCCAAATGTGAATTTGTAATTATTAAAAAATTACAAGAAGCTGATCCAGAATGAAAATCATTTATTCAACGTAAAGATGATAATAAAGCAAAAGCTGGTGAATTGACATGATTAACAATACATGAATGTATGTTAAATTGATAAGTTATTCATCTATTCATTTTTAGACTCATCTGATTTCTCTGTGACAAATCCACCTTCTATGATATCATTTTTAGACTCTTCAGATGTTTTTCCAATTATTTCATCCGAGTCCTTCGTAGTATCCTCAGGTGGTTTGACAAATCCACCTTCAACTGATTCCGGGGGAGGTATTTTCTTTGATTTACCTAATCCAATTGTTGTAATAATTACTGATGATAAAATAATAAAGAATATAATTTGCGGATATGCTTCTGCATTTGGTAAACCCATAGTTATTGGATATGTTGCAAGTACCGCAGCAGCTAACCCTCTAGGAATCATAGAGTTTGTAACTGCTCTATCTAAAAGTGAAAATCTTTTTGTTAATGTTATCTTGCCAACAAATATTCTTCCAAAATAAACAGCAATTGTGACTAAAATTCCAAATATTAGATATTCTATTTGACCAAAACTTGCCATTAAACCAACAAACACAAAAAAGAATGATCTCACCAAAAATGTTAATTGATTGTGTGTTGGATCATCCATCTCAATTTTTGGGAGCTTGAATCTGAGTATTCGTGAAAGATGGTTTTTGTTTCCAATCATCAAACCAAATACTAATGCTGTTAATGCTCCTGATTCTCCAAATGAATTTGCTAGAAAAAATAAAACAAACA
This sequence comes from Candidatus Nitrosopumilus sp., assembly GCA_029860565.1. Lineage (GTDB taxonomy): Archaea > Thermoproteota > Nitrososphaeria > Nitrososphaerales > Nitrosopumilaceae > Nitrosopumilus. Next base: position 961 of record JAOUAY010000002.1, on the reverse strand, counting down.
AAATTCCTAATGTAAGCATGTATGCATGTTGAGCATTTCCAAGCTTTGTTGAAATATACATCCAAGGAATCCCTACTCCAAATCCGAGAACTAGACCTACAACCACTGCTCTACCAATAGTTTCCTGCAGTGTTTCAATATCAAAATGTCCAGCAAGTACTGCTTCAAATAATATGAATGCAATAATTGTAGCTAAAATATCAGTTAGTGCCGATTCAAAACTTAACATTGATTTGGTTTCTTCTGAAATTTTGACATTTCTAACTAGTCCAAAAACAATTGCTGAACTACTTCCACCTACAATGGAAGCTAATAGTATGCTTTCTAACCATAACCATCCTAATGCAAAATGAGCAGCAAGAGAAATCATAACAACTGATAAAATAAAACCAAGAACAGCAAGTGTTACTGAAAAATGTGCGGTTTTCACAACATGTTTGATGTCTAAATTTAATCCACCATCAAACATGATAATTATTAATGCAAGTGCTGCAAAGTATGGCACCACCTGAATTACAGCTTCAGGTTGAATGATTCCAAAGACTGGTCCAATAATTACTCCAAGAATCATTAGAAAAGCTACATCTGGAATGCCAGTTTTTTTAAAAAACGCTTCTCCTGCTACTCCAAGAAAAATTACCACTCCTGCAGCAAGTAATATTACATGAGCTGAAGCAATCGGTCCATCCTGAATTGATAATGAGCCTATGGAATTTTGCAACTCTGTAATTTTATCAAAAATCATACTTGTATCAAAATTAGGTAATGAAATTATATCTCCAGTTTGTCCTTTCATCAAATTCAAAATAGATAAAATTATAAGATTCATTAATAAATGAGTGTAAATATATCTGGATAAAAGTTAAACTGGATTTCTTTGATGATTTTAGGCTTTTTAACTGATTTTTAAATAACATGTTGAAAACTAGAATATCATGAGTGCTACAAATCAATTACGTGC
>JAOUAY010000147.1 GCA_029860565.1 Candidatus Nitrosopumilus sp. | reverse complement strand
TTCTTACAAATCAAAATTATGACGAAATTCCTGAATTTTCTAATCAATATGAAGAATTAGAAAAATACAAAAATGAACTAGAAAAAATTAATCAATACAATCAACAAATTCTAAAAGATCTAGAAGAAAACATTAAGAATTCTGATGATGTTCATATTGAACAAATTAATGAAGAGATTGTAATAATAAAACAGGTAATTGATGATAATACAAAAGAGCTTGAACAGATAATCAAAAAACTATCTCAGATAGAATCTGATACTTGATCTAATACTTTCTACTTCTAAAAATTTGTATCCTGTTTTACCTTTTCTTAAAGAAATTATTATTATTCGTTCTCTCAATCAAAAGATGTTTTATCTTTTTATTATGAAAGATGTAGTTTTACCAAATTAGTTAGGCGAATTTTTTTTCATCCTTCTTCTAAATTCATATAGTTACTGATAAAATTACTTTTGTTGGAGACACATCAGAAATTAACAATCATTGGAGTGATTTTGTTAGTTGTAACGTTTTTGATTAATTACTATCATCAAGAAGATCATCCTGGTGTAGGACTAAATTATGCGTATGTCACAGGAGTTGCGATGCTAGCAGTTTTTTCAATTAGCTTCATTATGTTTACAAAGGATAGGTTATAGATATCTTGAAGATCTTTTTTGTATGTTTAACAGTCAATGCAAAATTGTATTTTTAGAAAAATACTTTATTTCATCAATTCAATGAATGAAATTTGCACAAAAGGGACTAGTGGAAATTCTCAGTGAGTGATAAATACTAATTTATAAAATTCAATCTAGTCATCACTAAAGTACATCATGTTTTTGGTCTTAGGCTGAAACACTTTGTAGACCGTAAGGTTATATGCAATTACTAGATCTTGCGATCATGCCAGGCGATGAGATTGAAGTACCAAAGGAATTGCGAGAATTCATGCTAGAGAATGCAGAAGAAACCATCCTTGGGCAAAAAAATGGTGCAGACAAGCAATATCGTTATGGCAATTTGCACATTAGAGAATATCATGATAAATTTCTAGTTCATACTGACAGAGTTGATCCAAGAGAAGATCCGGTGGGGCATTTAGTTCATGATGCACCTGAGGTTTTAATCGGTCTGGCATGTGCAGCTTTTACTGGTTTACAAATTGTAAAAAAATTTCGTAGTAAGAAATCATCCTTAGCTTCTGGCATAGTTTTTCCTATTATTTCTGGATATTTAGGATATGTTGGAACAAAAAAAATTAAAAATTATTTGGAGTAAATCTAGTGTCTGCTGTTAGAACAATCCAAATACTTGTCAAACTCTTGCCATCAGTTTTGGCGTTACGTAAGGATAGAAAAATTTGGATCAATCAAAAGAAAAACGAAATTGATTTAGAACAATTCAGAAAAAATGCCCGCAAGGCCCTTAATGCATTCATTTCATTAGGACCTGTCTACATAAAATTAGGCCAGTGGCTTTCTTCAAGGGCTGATATTTTACCTCAACCATATCTGGAAGAGCTTGCAAAACTGCAAGATAGTGTTCCTGTTGCTCCTTTTGATCAGGTAAAACCAATAATTGAAAAAGATCTAGGTCCAATTGATGAAAAATTCGACGAGATAGATACCAATTCTATCTCTGGTGCATCAATAGGTCAAGTCTATCGAGGTTCTATCTCTGGTCAGCAAATTGTTATCAAAGTAAAAAGACCGGGCATTGAAAAAATGGTGGCACGAGATCTCAAAGTTTTGAAAAAAATTCTTCCATTAGCATTAAGATTCGTTGATCCAAATTTGCGCTATTCAGCAAAGGCTATGCTTTCTCAATTTATTGAAACCGTTTACGAGGAGATGGATTACACTGTAGAGTCTAAAAATCTTAAAAAAATTAAAAATGACATGAAAGGAACCAATCAGGTAATTGTACCCTCAGTTTTTGATGATTTTTCTTCAAAAAATGTCCTGACAATGGAATATCTTCCAGGTATCAAAATTACAGATGTTAAGGCCCTAGATGAGAAGGGAATTGACAGGGAACAGCTAGTAATTGACGTTCACAAGGTCTTTTTTACCATGCTTCTCAAGCACTCACTTTTTCATGCGGATCCTCATCCTGGAAATATCGCAGTAACTGATGACGGCAAACTCATTTTGTATGACTATGGAATGGTTGGAAAAATAAATGATGATACACGATTCAAGCTAATTCGACTTTATCTTGCACTAGTTGAAAAAAATCCTCCAAGAGTTGTCAATGCCATGAGTGATCTTCAAATGCTAATTCCTGGACATAACAGATCAGTAATTGAAAAAGGAATTGAACTTTCTATTCGTGCAATGCATGGAGATAAACCTGATGAAATGGAAGTACAAAGTTTGATGGAGCTTGCAAATCAAACCATGAGCAAATTCCCATTTGTATTGCCCAAGAATTTGGCTTTGTACATGAGAATGGCATCAATAATTGAGGGAATATACAAAACACATAATGTTGATTTTAAATTTGTCAAAGTCTTGAAAAATATTTTAGAAGAAGAAAATTTGATTATGGGGGCATATGTTAAAGAACTAAAGATTTCTTTTGATAGTTTCTCAAAATCAATTGACACTGCACTACGAATCGGACCTGAGATGGAAAAACTCATGGGCGAATTCCAGTTCCACATGAAAAAAAGAAAGCCAGTGGTTCTAATCGGAGGAAGCATCTTTGCCTCTGCAATTTTTGTAGGTTCTGCAATCCTGTTTCAGTCTAGTGAATCTGCTGGTTTGACAGGAATGATTGGTTCTGGTATTATTATGGGAATTTCTGTATTGTTTAGAAAATATTAGATTATTACTCTATTGAGATATTTTTTCCCTTTTTTGTTACGGGAATAATTAATGTAAGAATGCCATTTTCATATTTTGCTGATTCGATTTTTTCTTCACCTTGTTTGATGTCAATTGGCAGTCTGATTTTTTTATCAATAATGTTTGGTCTTTGATTTGAAATTAATGTCTCTGATTTCTTTTCATCGACTTCTTTTTGAGCCTTGATAGAAAGTATGTCTTCGCACAAAACCAGCTTGATGTCATCTTTGTTAAATCCTGGAATGTCAATTACTACTTTGAGGTTATCTTCATTGCGATACATGTCAATTGGCGGTAAAACAAATTCATAGAACTCTCTTGATTTGTTTCCAATCTCTTTGATTACTTCGCTAACAAGCCCCATTTTGTGTTGTATACTCAATTTTTGGTTATAAATCTTGACAGAATTTGGTCCACCTTAAGCACGCAATATGATACTAACTAGCATTATAGCGAAAAGCATGATTTACTGGAAAATGTTTGATGGTTCAAATTCAGTTGGGAGCACAACGTGTATGGGGATATAGTTTAGGGTGGTACTTTAAGACCTACGTGGAACAAAAGAATATTTCAAAAAAGAAGAATGTGCTTTATTGGAAAAAAGAATGTCAAAAGATAGGAAAGGAATTAGGATAAAAATAAATTTAAAACAATTGCATCCTTAAATTGCATTCTTTTATGATCAGTTTAACAATATAATGTCAAATAATGAAGATTTTAAAATAGAAGTAAGAAAAAGAATTGAGACAACTAAAGATAATCTACCGAAACAAAAAGAAGAATTAAAATTATCTGAATATGGATCTATTGAATTCATGG
>JAOUAY010000146.1 GCA_029860565.1 Candidatus Nitrosopumilus sp. | reverse complement strand
CATTTTTGTATTTTTCTAATTCTTCATATTGATTAGAAAATTCAGGAATTTCGTCATAATTTTGATTTGTAAGAAAACCTAAAGAGATTACTAAACTCCCTACTGCTAAAACTACAATGAGAATAATTATGCTTAATCTCAATTCAGATTCCTCATTTCCTTTTTTCAGATTTAAAATTTAGCATCTAATTTGTTTGTGCTACTGTTTTTTTACGCCTACGAAGAATGTAAATTACTATACCTATTGCCGCAATAATTGGAATAATTATCATTATTGGATCAGGGCCAGGCTCTTCATCATTTGATGGTTCTTCAACAAGAATTGTTGCATCATATGGTAGAAAGATCTCATCTCTAATGCCATCTTTGTATCTTACAGTGATGGTGATGTCATGTTCTCCATATCTTGGCTCATCATCAAATTCAATTGGAATGTTAAATGGAACAGGGGCATCAATTTCAATTTCATCAATAAATTGAGTATTTTGTAGGATATTAGAATCCCCACGAGGTTCAACAGTTACAAAACCAAATAATCCGTCTTCGTTTCCTTCATTAATTATTTCTCCAATTACCATTTGCATGCCAGATAATTCAATGACATCAACATTGTATATCGACAAGTCAATGAGACCTTTAACATAGAAATCAGCTATTCGTGAAAGAGTATGCTTATCACCATGTGCATTAAAATAAGTTATTTCAATAGGTGCACGAAGTGTATCACCTTTCAAAGATTCTGGTACGTATACATCAAGTTCAACAAGTTTTTTTGAATTTGGATCAATTTCACCAATCTCCCAATCAGTATTTAAAATAACAACATTTTCAACATTGGTGATAGATTGAGTTGTCGATGCTCTTTCACTTTGTGTATTTTGTAGTGCAATGTTTACACTTGAGATTGGTGCAGTTCCATCATTTGAAATTTCAATTGTTACATGATTTGTCTGTAAGGATGTAAGAAATGGTTCCAGTGCACGTATGTTTATGACACTTTCTCCAGTTATTTTAAAATCAAAATCCTCAAACGCGGTACGAACTCCTGACTCTCGTAGTCTTGAATAATCAACTTTGACGGTGCCAGGATATTGCTGAATTTTGACTCCTTCACCTATATCAACAAAAAATGTTATGTGGAAATTTTCCCCAGCAAGAGAATTGGAATTAGCGTCTGCATGGATTAAAGAACCAGGTCCATTTGAGGATGAAAAACCAAGAGGTAAAGACAGTTGTCCTCGTATTCCTGTAATATCTTGAGTTCCGACATTTGCCATTACTACGGTAAATGGTACATTTTTGTCTCCTGCGTCAATCTCAAATTTTTCATCGATTGTTCCAAAGTAGGCATCAAGGAATTTGACATCTCCAAAGTCTCTTTCAAAAGGAGAATTGCCAAATCCTCCAGAAGTGATTTGTGCATAAGAATTATCAAAAATAAACGGAGAGACCCCGATTACAAATAATGACAATAACATCAGTTTTACATTCATTATGCTAAAACCTCCATTTCAGAAGAAGGTTGTTCGCCTTCAAATGCCTTGCCATCTTTTATTGTAATCACCTTATCCACTTCACCAAAGTGCAGTCTATCGTGTGTAACTATGATAAATGTTTGATTGAGTTTTTTTGCCATCGATTTCATTAGTTGAACGATTGTTTCTGAGGTTACAGAATCAAGATTGCCAGTAGGTTCATCAGCTAAAACAATTGAGGGTTTGTTGATTAAGCCTCTTGCAATTGCCACTCTTTGAGCTTGCCCACCTGAAATCTTGTTTGCACGTTTGTTAATTTGGTCTTCAAGCCCGACTGCTTTTAGTAAATCCCTAGCTTCTTTTTCAGCAACGCCATCAGTTCCTCCAATTTGTCTTGGTAGCAATACGTTTTCTAAAACAGAAAGATCAGCAAGTAAATTAGAAAACTGAAAGATGAATCCCAGTTTTGTATTTCTAAATGAAGAAATTTGATCGTCATTCAGTGTTGTGGTATCAACTCCATCAATGAAGATCTTTCCACTTGATGGATGATCCAACAGTCCAATCATGTTAAGTAACGTGGATTTTCCAGAGCCTGAACTTCCTACAATTAAGACAATTTCGCCCTGTTCAATTGAAAATGATGCATTATCAAGTGCCTTGACTTTGCTATCTCCTTCTCCGTAAATCTTGCTAACATTGCTGATTTCAAGTACTTTAGACAGTTCTCATCGCCTCCACGGGTAATAGCTTGGTCGCCCTATACGAGGGATATAAAGACGCAATGATTGCTAAAACAAATGAAGTCAAGGCTGTTTGAATTATTTTGACCCAATCAAAACTTACTTCTAAAGCTAAACTGTTATTCCAAGACATCTTTGTCTCTTTTGCATAAAATGTATACCCCAAACCTACAGCAGTTCCTACACCAGCACCAATTGCTCCAATTATCATTCCTTGTAAAATAAAAATTATTAGAATATCTTTTCTTTTAGCTCCAATTGCTCTCATCACACCAATTTCTTTAGTTTTTCCATTGACTAACATCATCTGAATTGTAACAATAGCAAATGCTGAAGACATCATTCCAAAATATCCAATAATGTTAATCATTGCAATGCCAGATCTAAAACCAGCAAGTTGCTGTTCAGCTGATTCTTCTATAGTTTCTGCAAGAAAATCGTCATTAGGAAATGAACGTAAAAAGAATTCTTTAATTTCTAATGCTTTAGAAGGATCATTTAGTTTTACCATAAATGATCCAGTATCTCCAGGTCTATTCATCATATCACGTAATGTATCAATATGTACAACTGTAGTATAGTCAAATCCTTGGCCTCCAGGTGATTTTGCAATTCCAGAAACAGTAAATCTCCTAATCTGATCTTCTCCGTATCTGTCAACTACAAGAACTTTAACACTGTCACCAACTTCGGCTCCTCCAAGATCACTTGCCACATTGGATCCCAATACAATAGAATTTCTTGAAAAGACATATCTTCCTTCTGAAACAGTTTCATGAACAGTAGATGCTCTAATGTCACGAAATGGATCAATACCCACGATTGGTACTCTAGTTTCTTCAACTAGTTTTCCATTCTTTGTCATATTCATTTCAGCACTTGATGAAAGCCGCGGTGTCGCCCCCTGAACATAAGGTATTCTTTCAAACCAACTCACAATTGACAAATCAGACTTGTCGATGTAATCAGCCTCATCAGTTACAAGAATATCTCCATTTGTATAATTAGTAATATCACGAACGATTGCATCAAACAGTCCCTGAAATATTACAAAGTTTACATGAATAACCAAAATCCCAATCGTAATCGCTAAAACTGCACCAAGTAAACTGCCTCTTTTGTTAAACAGCATTCTTTTTGCTAACTTTAATCTATAGTCCACAAAGGTAATAAAATAGTCTAATATTTAATGTCTATGATGTATAATACTGATAGTATAGACAATTTTATATCAAATTAGTTGTTTTTACATTGTATGAGGATAGCATAGGTGATAGAATGGACAATTTAGACATGAAGATTTTGAGCAAATTATTGAACAATTGCAGAGAATCAGACAGACAAATAGGCATAGAATTGGGAATATCTGGCGGAACAGTTAGAACAAGAATACGAAAAATGCAAGAAAGGAAGATTATCGAAGAATTCTTCATAAAA
>JAOUAY010000031.1 GCA_029860565.1 Candidatus Nitrosopumilus sp. | reverse complement strand
ACAGTACGCATTCCAAAAATTATCAACTTTGGAGAAAACGCACTTGGTGAAACAGAATATCCAAAAAATGCACTCATTGTCACAACAGTTCCTCCGGCACTTTCTGACAAATGGATTGCAAGAATGGGAATTCAGGATTATATGCTGTATGATCAAGTAAAACCTGAACCATCAATGGATGATGTCAATAAAGTTATTTCACAATTCAAAGACAAAAACCCATCTGTTCTAATTGGATTGGGTGGTGGAAGTTCAATGGATGTAGTAAAATATGCTGCACCTGAGATGAAAAAAGAAAAAATCTTAATTCCTACAACCTTTGGAACTGGAGCTGAAATGACAACTTATTGTGTTCTGAAATTTGATGGAAAAAAGAAATTGTTACGTGAAGACAGATTTTTAGCTGACATGGCTGTGGTAGATTCATACTTTATGGATGGTACTCCACAACAAGTCCTCAATAGCTCTGTCTGTGATGCATGTGCTCAAGCTACTGAAGGATATGATAGCAAACTCGGTAATGACTTGACTAGAACTCTATGCAAGCAAGCATTTGAAATTTTGTACGATGCAATTATGAATGACAAACCAGAAAACTATCCGTACGGATCAATGTTGTCTGGAATGGGATTTGGTAATTGCTCTACAACCCTTGGACATGCTTTGTCCTATGTATTCTCAAATGAAGGAATTCCACACGGTTACTCCTTGTCATCTTGTACCACAGTTGCACACAAACATAACAAGTCAATCTTTTATGATAGATTCAAAGAAGCAATGGCAAAACTTGGTTTTGACAAACTAGAACTCAAAGCTGATGTTTCAGAAGCTGCAGATACTGTAATGACTGATAAAGGTCATTTGGATCCAAATCCAATTCCAATATCAAAAGATGACGTAGTTAAATGTCTTGAAGATATCAAAGCAGGTAATTTGTAAAAAATTTAATATTTTTTACTTTTTTTTTCTATTTTTTTGATAAATTGCGAAATTCGTAGATTAGTTAAAACCTTTTATTCTAATACTCTGAGCATAAGTACTTGGCAGATAAAAAAATAAAATTCGGTATTCAAAATGGATTAAATGTTGCAAGGGCTGGTTATACTGAAGATCAAATTTTGACGGCCTGTATACTTGCTGATAAAACTGGATATGATTCTATTTTCTATATGGACCATACTAATGTCCCACAATGGAAAAATGCAACTGTGTTGGATCCATGGGTCATGTTGTCTGCTATTGCTGCAGTTACAAGTAATGTAGAACTTGGAACATGTGTTACTGATGCAATCAGAAGACATCCATCCAATATTGCATTATCTGCAATTACTCTTGATAGAATTTCAAAAGGTAGAGCAATTCTTGGTATTGGTGCAGGTGAGGCTCAAAATCTAAAAGAATTTTGTATTCCGTTTGAAAAACCAGTTACAAAATGGGCAGAACAAATTGAAACTATTCATAAATTATACCAATCATCACCTGATAACACTGTAGATTATGCAGGAAAATACTATCAACTAGAAGGTGCATGTTTGCAGGCACCGCCAATTAGAAAACCACGTCCTCCAACCTATATGGCCGCAGGTGGTAAACGTACACTTGAATTAACCGGTAAACTTGGTGATGGATGGCTACCAATCGGTTACACTCCAGAACTCTTTGCGGATCACAGAAAACAAATCGAAGGAGCAATGGATAAGCATAACAGAACACAGGAAGAAAAAGATAATTTCCAGATGGCTTTGGATATTGATGTATACTTTTCTGAAGATGCAGAACAATCTTGGGCAAAAATGAAAGAAGCAGTAAAAGTTAGTCTGTTCAAGCCTGAAATTTTAAGAGTTCACGGATTAAAAGAAATTGAAGGATTTGATTTTGTAAAGTACTTTACAGAATATTCAATGTCTGATCAAAGTTGGATTGTAAAGATGAGAGAAGCTGCAACAAAAATACCTGATGGTGTTGCTCGTTCTTCAACTGCAATTGGCACTCCTGAAGACATGATTCCAACATTTGAAAAATTCATGGATGCTGGTGTAAATCATTTTGTAATTAGATTCTGGGGTAAGAATTACTTTGGCTCTATTGATAAATTTGCAAGCCATGTAATGCCTGCACTTCGAGAAAAAGCTAAACAGTAGAACAATACTATCTTTCCAATAGCATATAGAAAATCATTTACTTTACTAGTTCTTAGACTATATGATGGATGAAGACCTTCCTGAGGAAGTAAAAAAATGCCTTGATATTTTAGAAGAAAATATCGACATGTTGGCAAATCTTGAATATAATTTGGATGATGAAAAAGAAGATGAATTAACCCCTAACATGGAACTTCATAATCTATATGATATGACTGAAGATGTGTCTGAATCAACAAAACTGAAACGTGCAGAATCAAATTTTACAAGACGTCAGTCTGAAAATTCTTCATGATTTGTGTGGTCTTTTATTTTTTGTAAATGATTTGGCTTTACGTTTATTTTTTTGTTTTTCCAATCTTTTTCTGGTGCGTTCTGTTGCATTTGTTGAGCCCTGAATAATTTTTGTTTTACTTCCATCTTTTAGCATGATTTCTTTTCCTTTGAATCTAAATTCCACATCTCGACATTTTATGTAATATTTTTTGAGACAAAAAAATATTCTGTTGTTTGTACCGTGCATTTCTTTAACTTCTTTTGACTTTTTTAATTCATTAAGGATATTTCGTAGCATACCCTTGTCAATGTCTGTAATTCTATGCAATTCTCTAAACCAAATGAATCGTGATTCTGATCCCCATTCTTCTAAAAGATCTAATGTTGTTCGTGTTGCCTTTTCTCTTTCCTCATCAATTTCAACCATTTGCATATCTTGCAATTCTCCTAAATTTAGCAATTTACATTAATGAGTAATTTTGATGATAAAAGTCAAATTTTAGAATGTTCTTTCTTTTTGATAATTTTTATGATCTTCTCCTATGGGAACAGGATTTAAAACTGAATGCACGGAATTGGAATGCAAAATTTTAGAAATCAAAGCAATGATCAGAGAACTAGATGAAGACGATTAATAATATCTCTTTGATTTTGTTTTTCTTTCTTTGATTCTAGATTTTGTTACTTTGACTGCTTGTTTTTGATTATTCTCCATCTTATTTGCTATTGAATCAATCTGTTTGATTATTTTTGCTTGTAATTCGACAGAATTTGTCTTTAGTAATTTTGTTTTTAATTTTTTCAATTGATTAGAGTACCCATCAAAATCATCTTTTAATTCATTAAGGTAAGGATCGTCCATGATCTTTTTTTATCTACCTGGTATTTTAGGGATTTCTATGATCTGGATTTATAATATTATTTTATTGAATTAATTTATGCAATTAACTGGAATTCTTCAGATTAGATCATATGAAAAAATAAAAGAATTTCTAAATGAAGAACATGTTGGGCGTATATCTAGTATAGATGAAAATGGGTTTCCTCAAATAATCCCTATGAACTTTGTATTTCTTAACGATGTCGTTTACATGCATTCTCATGTGAAAGGTGAGAAACTAGATAATATTTTTCGAAACAATAAAGTGGGTTTTGAAGCTGATAGGGAATTGGAATTTTTACCCTCTTATTTTGAAGATCCATGCAATGCGTCTCTTGCTGATACATTGTACATCAGTGTTATAATCAAAGGAATTGCATCTTTTGTATCTGATAGAGAAGAAAAAACATTTGCACTAAACGGATTGATGAAAAAATATCAGCCTGAAGGACAATATGATCCAATCAAATCTGATATGCGAGTTTTAGATGCTGTTAGTATTATTAAAATAACTTCTCAAACACTTCATGGAAAGTACAAAATTGGACAACACATGAAACCTGAAAATAGATTGAATTTGGCACAAAAAATTCTAAAGAAAAATTCTTCTTCTGCACTTAAAACTTTGAAAATTATGGGTTTTGAGTTAACTGATGAAGGGCTAAAGATGATAGATGAACCTGTATGGTGATTTTGACTTGATAACTCGTTTTTTATTAAATTTAGGTTGCTTTTCAATTACCTGAATATTTGAACTGTGATCTGTTTCTTTTTTGTTTGTTCTTTTGATTTTTTAAGGAATTGTCTGTTTTGAGTTTTAATTTCAATTTGACTCCTTGTTTAGTATCTTAAAGTTCTTTTTGATCTTTGTTTGTTCGATCTATAGCCTAAATTTTTGTATGGGTTCTAATCTTCTAGCAAATTTTTTAGTTTTGAAATTATCTTGACTCCTAGTTTCTACACTACAAACGTTAGCTATAAGTTCAGTTTTCAAGAATTGTGTATGTTGGAACAAATATCTCAATTTGAATTGGCCTCTGATTATGTTCCTACGGGTGATCAACCTCAAGCCATTGATGCTTTGGTTGATGGTGTAAAGAAAGGTACAGTGCAAACATTACTTGGAGTGACTGGAAGTGGCAAGACATTCTCTGTAGCAAATGTTATTGCAAGAACGGGTAAGAATACCCTTGTAATTTCACATAACAAAACTCTTGCAGCTCAGCTTTATTCAGAATTAAAACAATTCTTCCCAAAAAATAATGTGGGGTATTTTGTATCCTACTACGATTATTATCAACCTGAAAGTTATCTTCCTCAAACGGATACCTATATCGAAAAAGATACTCAAATTAACGAAAAAATTGAAAAATTAAGGTTGGAGGCAACTGCAATGCTGCTTTCTGGTGAGCCTACAATTATTGTATCCACAGTATCTTGTATCTACTCTCTTGGAAATCCTCAAGATTGGAAAGATTCAGCAATACCTGTAAGAGCTGGTGAAGAGATTAAACGAACTGAACTAATTAGAAAATTAATTGATGCAAGATATGAGCGAAATGATATTGAAGTTGCACCTGGAAATTTTAGAGTAAAGGGGGATACAATTGATGTTACTCCTGCATATTCTGAAGACATTGTTAGAATCTCTATGTTTGGAGATGAGATTGAAAAAATTACTCTACTTGATCATGTATCATTAAAAGAAAAGAAAATAATTCCACAAATGATAATTTTTCCTGCAAAGCATTACCTTATTGCAAAAGATGTTAGTAAAAAAGCTGTAAAGTCAATTCGTGCTGAATTGAAAAATCATTTGCCAAAACTAAATGAACTTGAAAAACAACGACTTGAGATGAGGACCAAATATGATTTGGAAATGATTGAAGAACTGGGTTATTGTTCTGGAATTGAAAATTATTCTAGGCATTTTGATGGCAGAAAGGCAGGGGATAAAGCATTTTGTTTAATGGATTTTTTTAGTAATGATTATCTTTTGGTGATTGATGAATCTCATGTTACTTTACCTCAATTACATGGGATGTACAAAGGAGACTATTCTAGAAAAGACAAGCTTGTTACATATGGATTTAGACTACCTAGCGCATATGATAATAGACCATTAAAATTTGAAGAATTTGAAGAGTATATTCAAAACACTATCTTTGTTTCTGCAACCCCTTCTGAATATGAGAAAAAAATTTCCTCAAAAATTGTTGAACAACTAGTTAGACCCACTGGGTTACTTGATCCTCAAATTGAGATTAGGCCCACTAAAGACCAGATGGATGATCTAATTGGTGAAATTCACAAAAGATCTGCTAATTCTGAGCGTGTTTTAGTCACTACATTGACTAAACGTATGGCTGAAGATTTAGCAGAATATCTCTCAAAAAAGCAAGTTAGAGTTCGATACATGCATTCAGAAATTGAAGGATTGCAAAGAACTGAAATAATTAGGCAGTTACGTCTTGGTGAATTTGATGTTTTAGTTGGTATTAATCTTCTCAGAGAAGGTCTGGATATCCCTGAAGTTTCACTAGTTGCAATTTTGGATGCTGATAAGGAAGGGTTTTTGAGAAATTTTACCAGCTTGATTCAAACATGTGGTCGTGCTGCAAGAAATGTAAATGGAACTGTAATAATGTATGCTGATAAAACTACACAGTCCATGAAAAATACTATGAATGAAACTAAACGTCGTAGAGAAAAACAAATCCAATATAATAAAGAACATGGAATTATCCCTAGAACTATTGTTAAATCGGTTCCAGAACAAGAAACCGCTTTAGATGATTCAAAATTAAAATCAATACATGATCTCACAAATGATATAATTGATTTAGATGCACAAATGAAAAAGTATTCTGAAGAATTAGATTTTGAGCGCGCAATAGAATGTAGAGATAGAATAAAACGGATAGAAAAGGAGATTGAATTTAAAAATGGTGGAAAATAAATTAAAAATTCGTGGCGCGAGACACCACAATCTAAAAAATTTGGATATCGATATTCCAAAAAATAAACTAGTTGTTATTAGTGGATTGTCCGGATCTGGAAAATCAACATTAGCTTTTGATACAATCTATGCTGAAGGTCAGCGAAGATATGTTGAATCTCTTTCATCGTATGCCCGTCAATTTTTAGAAATGATGGATAAACCTGATGTTGATTCTATCGAAGGTCTTTCACCTGCAATTTCTATTCAACAAAAAACCACCAGTAAAAATCCACGTTCCACTGTTGGAACTACCACTGAAATTTATGATTATATGAGATTGTTATTTGCAAGAATTGGAATTCCTTTCTGTACAAATTGTGGACGTAAAGTTTCAACACAGTCTATAGAGAGAATATGTGATTCTGCGCTCAAAGATTTTTCAGGAAAGAAAATTCTCATTTTAGCTCCAATTGTTCAGAGAAAAAAGGGCACATATGAAAAACTATTTGAGCAAATCAAAAAGGATGGCTACTCTAGAATACGCCTAAATGGTGAAATTCTAAGCCTGGATGAAGAAATTCCTCCACTAGACAGGCAAAAATGGCATAATATTGAGATTGTAGTGGATAGAATTACAACTGAAAAATCAGAAAGATCTCGACTTTTTGAAGCTATTCAAACTGCAATTAAAGCATCAAAAGGTGATGTAATGATTGCAACTGACGATACAGAAAAAATTTTCTCACAAAACAATGCATGTCCCTATTGTGGATTGACAGTGGGTGAATTGGAACCTAGATCTTTTTCGTTTAACTCCCCATTTGGCATGTGTAAAACATGTAATGGTTTGGGTGTAAAGATGGAATTTGATGCTGATTTAGTAGTGCCGGATAAAACAAAATCAATTTTGGATGGGGCAATTGTTCCCTGGAGTGGACGGTTTTCTGCATTTAGACGTCAAGCATTAAGAGCAGTTGGAAAAAAATTTGGTTTTGATTTAATGACACCTTTTGATAAAATAAATTCAAAACATCTTCAAATCATTTTACATGGAACCGATGATTTAATTGATTTTGAATATCGCTCAAAATCAGGCGATTCATCTTGGAAATCCACTAATGTGTTTGAAGGTGTGCTAGTAAATCTACAACGAACCTTTATGGAAACTGATTCGGAATCAAAACGAGATTGGTTAAAACAATTCATGAGGGACACTCCTTGCAATGCATGTAATGGTAAAAAATTAAAACCTGAGTCTCTCGCAGTAAAAATTAATGAAAAAGGAATAATGGACGTATGTGATTTATCTATTGATCATTGCTATGATTTTTTCTCCACTTTGAAATTAACTGAAAATGAACAATACATTGCAAGAGATGTTTTAAAAGAAATCAAAGAACGCCTTGAATTTTTAATGAATGTTGGACTAAATTACCTCACATTAAATCGATTAAGTTCTACATTGTCTGGTGGTGAATCACAAAGAATTAGATTGGCAACTCAAATCGGTTCTAATTTAACTGGTGTTTTGTATGTGCTTGATGAACCTACCATTGGGTTACATCAACGCGATAATACTAGACTCATTAAAACGCTAAATAAGCTACGAAATCTGGGAAATACAGTCATAGTTGTAGAGCATGACGAAGAAGTTATACGAAATTCAGACTGGATAATAGACTTGGGCCCTGGTGCTGGAATACATGGTGGAAATGTAGTTTTTGAAGGAACTGTAAAGAAGATCCTTAAAGATGACAAATCTGTTACTGGAAATTATCTAAAGAATCATTCTTTGATTACATTAAAAGATAAAATCCGTAATCGTTCTGGTTCATTAATTATAACAAAAGCATCAGAAAATAACCTAAAAGATATAGATGTTGAAATTCCATTAGGCCTTTTTGTATCTATAACTGGAGTTTCTGGTTCTGGAAAATCTACGCTGATTAATGATATTTTACTTCAAACCTTGGAAAATCATTTTTACAAATCAAATGTTAGACCTGGAAGTCACAAGGATGTTATTGGTTTAGAAAATATTGATAAAGTCATTGCAATTGATCAATCTCCAATTGGTAGAACTCCCCGTTCAAATCCTGCAACTTACATTGGTGCCTTTACTCCTATTCGGGAATTATATGCTAATACTGCATTATCCAAAGAACGTGGATATGCTCCAGGACAATTTTCATTTAATGTAGCTGATGGAAGATGTTTTGCATGTGATGGTGATGGAGTTAAACAAATTGAAATGCAGTTTCTATCTGACGTTTATGTAAAGTGTGATGAATGTAAAGGAAAGAGATACAACACTGAAACTTTATCTGTGTTATACAAGGGAAAAAGTATTTCAGATATTTTGGGTATGACTGTTTATGAGGCATTAAATTTCTTTGAAAATGTCCCTTCGATTAAACGAAAATTACAGACAGTTTATGATGTTGGATTGGGTTATATCAAATTGGGGCAATCCTCCACTACATTGTCTGGTGGTGAAGCTCAAAGGGTAAAACTTGCGTCTGAACTATCCAAACGTGGTACTGGAAAGACTCTTTACATTCTAGATGAGCCTACGACGGGCTTGCATTTTGCAGATGTTCAAAAATTACTTGAGGTTCTTAATCGCTTAGTGAACTTGGGAAATACTGTGGTAGTAATTGAACATAACATGGACGTGATCAAAAATTCTGATTGGTTAATTGACCTTGGACCTGAAGGTGGTGATGAGGGTGGTCAGATTGTTGCTATTGGAACGCCTGCTGAGATTGCAAAAGCCCCTGGAAGTTATACTGGAAAGTATTTGAAAAAATTATTAAAAAAATGACTTTTGATATCTCTAAAATTATCATTCCTACTGATCCTGGAATTTATTTGATGAAAGATCTTGATGGGACAATTATCTATATTGGAAAAGCCAAGAATTTAAAAAATCGTGTAAGGTCGTATTTCAACAAAAATCAAAATTACAAGACTCAAAAATTGGTAGAAAATATTTCGGATATTGAATTTGTTTTAACTGATAATGAAAGTGAAGCTTTTCTTTTAGAATCAAATATGATCAAAAAACATAGACCACGGTTTAATATTGAATTAAAAGATCAACAAAGATACACATACCTTAGAATATCTGATGAGAAATATCCACGTCTTTTAGTTTCAAGAAGAACTAGAGATGGAAAATTTTTAGGTAAGGGGAAAACTTTTGGACCTTTTACACAGGGAAGTTCAAAATTACTTACAATTGGCACATTAAGAAAAACATTTCAAATCCGAATCTGTAAAACTCTTCCAAAAAAAGTCTGTTTAGAATATCATCTGGGAAATTGTGAGGGGCCTTGTGAATTTAAAGATGCACAAGAGCAATACTCTAAACATGTTGCAGCATTAAAAGATGTACTTAAAGGTAAAAATCAAACTAAAATTTTTACAAAAAAATTGGAAGATGAAATGTATCAAGCTGCAAAATTACAGCAATTTGAGCGTGCAAAAGATATTCGTGACACTTTGGTTAGGCTTGGAAGTCTTCAGACTAAACAAAAAATGGAATATGTTGAAAATTCCGATGAGGAATATTTTGGTATTGGTATTCAAGAACATTCTGCAACAGTTATGAATTTTAGAATGATTAATGGCGTGATAAGAGATAGTGATAAATTCTTTTTTGATTTGGTAGGTGATAATTCATTTTCCAATTTTTTATATCAGTACTATTCGACACATAAAATTCCTAAATTTATTTTGGTTAGCCAACTTCCTGAGAATAAAAAATTATTGGAATCTTTATTTTCAGAACAATCTGGATTTACAGTACAAATTTTGGTACCTGGCAAGGGAAAGAAAAAAGACATTATTGATCTAATTTTAAAAAATATCCGATTAATCCATTCAAAAGGTGGCGATCCTGGATTAATTGAATTAAGAGATATTCTTCATCTTCCTGTAATTCCCAATATCATTGAATGTTTTGATATCTCCAATCATGGTGATGATTTTGCTGTTGGATCTATGTCCAGATTTGTTGGAGGAATTCCAAACAAGTCTGGATATCGAAAGTTCAAAATTAAAACAGTGTCTGGAAGAGATGACTTTGCAATGATTAGTGAAATAATTAAGAGGCGGTATTATCGACTATTAGAAGAGAATTCTGAATTACCTGATTTGATAGTGATTGATGGTGGTAAAGGTCAACTAAGTGCTGCTATGAAATCACTAACATCACTTGGTTTGAAATTGCCCTGCATTTCTTTGGCCAAAGAAAATGAAGAAGTATATGTTCCAAAAAATAAAAATCCTATTTTAATTCCAAAATACAAATCATCACTCAAAATTTTACAACATGCAAGGGATGAAACTCATAGATTTGGTGTGGCATACAATAGAACAATACGTAAAAATCAGATAAAATAAAAAAAGGAAAAAGTTTTGGTTAGTTCACTGAAACACTGCCGATCATCCATGGATGAACCATACAAAAGTAATCGTATTCTCCAGCATCTTCAAATGTAAATGCAAATGTTGCATCTGCCATTAGTAGACTACTATCAAATACACCTGATGGTCCTTCAGCTGGGCTTCCACTAGTTACAGTGTGTGCTGCTGTGTCCACGTTTGGCCATTCTACTGTATCCCCAGCATTAATTGTGATGTTTGCTGGTAAGTAACATGCGTTAGTATCTTCACATCCTGGAACTGATGTTCCTACTGGAATTTCAACACTATGTGTTTGTGGTCCTACTGGTTCTTCCATCATGGTTTCTTCCATCATGGTTTCTTCCATCATGGTTTCTTCCATCATGGATCCTTCAGTTACTGAAACACTGCCGATCATCCATGGATGAACCATACAAAAGTAATCGTATTCTCCAGCATCTTCAAATGTAAATGCAAATGTTGCATCTGCCATTAGTAGACTACTATCAAATACACCTGATGGTCCTTCAGCTGGGCTTCCACTAGTTACAGTGTGTGCTGCTGTGTCCACGTTTGGCCATTCTACTGTATCCCCAGCATTAATTGTGATGTTTGCTGGTAAGTAACATGCGTTAGTATCTTCACATCCTGGAACTGATGTTCCTACTGGAATTTCAACACTATGTGTTTGTGGTCCTGCTTCTGCCATAGCTGCTTTTTCAGCTGCCATTGCTTCTGCTTCTGCCATAGCTGCTTTTTCAGCTGCCATTGCTTCTGCTTCTGCCATAGCTGCTTTTTCAGCTGCCATTGCTTCTGCTTCTGCCATAGCTGCTTTTTCAGCTGCCATTGCTTCTGCTTCTGC
>JAOUAY010000030.1 GCA_029860565.1 Candidatus Nitrosopumilus sp. | reverse complement strand
ATATAATTTGTTTTTAATTTGTACTCAATTTGAATTCATATTTACTTTAATT
Organism: Candidatus Nitrosopumilus sp.; assembly: GCA_029860565.1. Classification (GTDB taxonomy): domain Archaea; phylum Thermoproteota; class Nitrososphaeria; order Nitrososphaerales; family Nitrosopumilaceae; genus Nitrosopumilus. Next base: position 11,471 of record JAOUAY010000030.1, on the reverse strand, counting down.
TAATTTGATAAACCATGTCTAATTCAGAAAATCTTTAATTCGTCAATAATCCCATGTTTTTGTATGGTGAATGTAGGTACAGGAAAAATAATATATGATTTACGTAAAAAAATTCAAGAAATTCAAGTAGATTTAGATCAATTAGGCCCATTTCCTTCCAATATTCCTGAAATGAATGATTCTACAAACTTACTACGTTCAAATGAATATCTGTTAAAGGCCAATGATAAGAAAACTGAATTATTATCTGTATATAGACAATATTCTGAATCTCTGGAAGTATTACTCTCGTTAGTTTTTGATATACAAATGGATCTAAAAGAAATTCTAAAAGAACAATCCTCTATGATTTCTAACCAACCCAAAACTAAACCCAAAACTAAACCTGGAAAAAAATAACTTTATTTTGACATGTGAATTATATCTCCTGCAATTATTCTGTGTTCCTTACTATTTTCTGATACCATCAATGCCCCATCTTCATCAATTCTGATTGCTTTTCCTTTAATTTTTGTGTCTACTGTGTTTAATTCTACATTTTTTCCAATTGTCGATGATCTGGAGGTCCATTCAAAAATAATTCTCTTTGTTTGCTTTGCATTAAGTAATTTGTATATTTTTTCTAATTCTACTAAAAACGTCTGAACTAATTGAATTGGTTTGACTTTCTTTTTTTGTTCGCTAAGCGTTGCTACCCCGTAAAAATTTGGTGTTCCTTTAAGTGATTTTTCAATTTGTTTTACATTTACATCAAAATTTATTCCTACTCCCAAAACTAAATTTTCAATTCTGTTTGATTCTAGTGACACATCTACTAGCATACCTGCCACCTTTTTCCCTTTTATTGTCAAATCATTTGGCCATTTTAATTCTGGTTTTATTGAAAATGTTTTTTCTATTGCAATTGACAATGCCAATGCCGATGCAATGGGAAACAATGTAGTAATCGAAATATCAAATTTTGGCTGTAATATTATTGATATCCAAATTCCACCTTTTGGTGAAATCCACTTTCTTCCCGCTCTTCCTCTACCTCCTGTTTGTTTTGATGCTACAATCACTGAGCCATTATGTGATGTATCATCTGCCATCTTTAATGCCTGATTCTGAGTAGAATCAATTGTATCAAAATAATATGCCTGTTGTCCGATGATTTTTGTTTTCAGATTTGAAGTGATTTCCCATGGAAGTAATAAATTTGAATTTGATATGAGCTTGTAACCTAGCTTTTGTTTTGATTCAATGGTATATCCTAACTCTTTAATTTTTTTGATATGCTTCCATACTGCAACTCTGCTAATTCGTAAGACATCACTCAAATCTTGACCTGACAGATATTCTGTATTGTGGGTTTGTAAAAATGTGAGTATTTTAACTAATCCTGGGTTGTCAAATGAATTGTAAATCAACTATAGTTTGTTTTTATTTCAAGTATAAAATACACACTAGAATCCAATATCAAAATCAAATCCCCCGTCACCAGCACTTCCGTCATCCATACCTGCATCTCCTGTATCTGGTATATTTTCTGATGAAACATAATCTGACATTGGTATGGCCATCATACTGAACATCATTGAAAACATCATCATATCCATTACTCCAAAGAACATCATTGAAGGAATGATTGATTTGTTATCATCCATTTCCTGTTTTAACTTCTCTTTGTCACCTGTTTTGTATAGTACTGACATTTGATTCCATTTTGTTTGTAATTCGTGGACTCGTTCATCTACTTCTTTGGAACCTTTTTCCGTGGCAGCAATTTCTATTTTCATTCCAAACCATCCTTTTTTCTCTTCAGTCTGAATAAAACCTCGACTTTCTAGCTGCTCCAATATGGAATTCAATTCTTCGGATTCAATCTGTGTCATTTTTTGGATTTTGTCGAATTTTTTTATTCCATGTTTGATTGCACCTAGAACTATGATGTCTTTTGGCTCTGAATCCATAATTTGCAATTGTTATTGCGACTAAAAAATTCTTTGTATGATTAATAAATTCAAAAATTATATTCTTCATGATCGATTGTTAATTATGGAACAAGATCCATCATCTGATGAACAAATCCGTGATATTCTATCTTTGAATAAAGTAGCTGTGGTGGGAATGTCTAAAAATCCTTCAAAAGCAGCACATTATGTGCCCAAATATCTCTTTGAGAATGGATATGATATCACTCCTGTAAATCCATATTCTGATGAGATTTTAGGTAAAAAATCTTACAATTCTATTTCTGATATAGTTGGAGATGTGGATATTGTTGATGTGTTTAGGCCATCTGATCAGGTTTTATCGGTTATTCGAGAGGCAATTAAGAAAAAACCAAAGGTGATTTGGCTTCAAGAAGGAATCCACAATTTAGAAGCTGAAGAATTGGCAAGAAATGCTGGAATCAAAGTAGTTTTCAACCGATGCATGTTGGCAGAACATCAGAGATTATTATGATGACTGATTTTGAAAATTTTTATAATGATTTATTGGGATTTGCAAAAAAATATGAACAACGGAATATTCCTCTAAAAATAGAGAGGGATCTTAATAATGATATAATCAAAATATTTGGTCAAAGAATTACCTCGTTAGCTAGGGCGCAAAATGGTCTTAATGATGTAACTGAACTTGCGTACACTACTGCTGAGCATCATCCTTATTGGAATCTAATCTATAATTGTTCAGAGATTACAAATAGTGTTTTAGAAAAATGGCATGAATCTTTATCTGAAGATGATTTTTCTGATATTGAATGGGCGATAAAGGAACTCAATCAAACTCTTGAAAAAATTAAAAAGCAAAATCCTTCAAATTCTTAGGCAGAGATAAATATTTTAAAATAGTAATCATTACATGTTTATCAAAATTGGTTTAATTGGTAAAACCAATACTGGAAAGACAACTTTTTTCAATTCTGCCACTCTATCCTCTGAAGAAATTTCATCATACCCGTTTACTACCAAATCTCCTGTATCTGGAGTGGCACATGCAATTTCTCTTTGTGTCCATCCTGAATTTAAAATTCAAGATAATCCAAATAATTCAAAATGCTTGGATGGGTGGAGATACATTCCAATTGAATTGATTGACTTACCTGGTTTGATTAAAGATGCCTGGAAAGGCAAAGGTCTTGGAAATCAGTTTTTATCTATTGCTGCACAATCAGATGCATTACTTCATGTTGTTGATGCCTCTGGTGGTATTGATTCAAGTGGAAAAATTACTGAAGTTGGAACTGGGGATCCTGTTTCTGATTTTGCAGATATTGAAGAAGAATTAGTAATGTGGTATCATAAAATTTTGGAAGGTAATAGGGATAAAATATCAAAATTGATTGAAACTGGTACTGACATTGTAGATGCAATTACTGATCTTTATCGGGGCATTGGTGTGAACAAGATACACGTTAAAGACGCTCTTTTAAAAACAGACCTTGAAGAAAAAAATTTTAATGATTTTGATATGATTGACAGTAAAAAATTCACATCACATCTAAGAAAAATCTCAAAGCCTACGTTGATTGTAGCAAACAAAGTTGATGTTGAGGGAGCTGACAAAAACTTTGATAGGTTAAGAGAGCGTTACAATGATTCAATAGTGATTCCTGTAAGTGGTGACAGTGAATTTAGTTTAAGGCGTGCAGAACAAAAAGGACTGATAAAATATTCTCCCGGTTCAGAACAATTTGAAATTATTAGATCTGATGAACTTAATGAAAAACAGATCAATGCGTTGGATTTTATTAAAAAAGGAATTATGGGAGAATACATGCGGACAGGTGTTCAATTTGCAATTAATGTTGCAGTTTTCAAACTATTGAAGATGAATTCCATTTATCCAGTTGCGGATGAAAAAAATTTATCTGACAAAAAGGGCCGTGTATTGCCTGACTTAATTTTATTAAAAGACGGGGCTACAATTAATGATCTTGCAAAAGAGATTCATTCTGATTTAACTAAGGGACTTCTTTATGGAAAAGACTTGAGGTATAAATTGAGACTTCCTGTAGATTATCAACTGAGGGATAGAGATGTTGTGTCTCTGGTTAGTGCGGTGCAAAAATAATTTTATCTAGTGCATTCACTTCTTTAATTTACTCAAAACAACGTTTGTTATTTCTAATAATTATTCATACCTGAATCTTCTACAAGATTTCTTTTCATATTGTGTGATTTCTAAAAACAACCGTGACCAATTGTATGTTATATCGTATAACGAGGGGATTTTCTGAGTCTATGGAAATTTTTTCTCTATATTTGTAAATGATTTGTTTGAAACTTTCAAATTAGTAAATTCTTCTGGTTGGATTATTTTTGCAAGAATTTCTATTCCTTCTACAGTTCGTATACTGGGTTTGCTAAAAAATGAATTTGCATCTACAGCAAAAACTTGGTTATTTTTAACGGCGTTTAGTGAATTCCATGATTCATTCTTTTTTAAAATTTTACCATACTCTGTTACTGTCCTGTGTATGTCAAATCCACATGGCATTAAGATGATTATGTCTGGGTTTGATTTGATGATTTCATCAATGTCTAATCGTCGAGAATGTTCTCCTGTTTTACTTATCATATTTATTCCTCCTGCAATTTGTATCATTTCTGGAATCCAATGTCCTGCAGTAAAAAATGGTTCGAGCCATTCTATTGCCAGTACTTTTGGATGTTTGCTGTTGTTACTTTTTTCAATATTTTTAATTCTTTTTTCAAGTGATTCGATAATTTCATTTGCTCTATTTTTCTTTCCTAATTTTTTACCCAACTCTGTAACTGAAATCATGATTTCACTCATGTTATGTGGATTCATTGAATACAATATCGGCTTTTTTTGAAGAATTTTTACTGCTTTATTCACTTGACTAGTATATGCTGCACAAACTTCACACGTTTCTTGTGAAATAATTAAATCAGGATTGGCATCTTTTAGGTTATTCTCATGCAATACAAAAATATCTTTTCCGTCTTTTAACAACTGACAAGTTACTGCGTCGATCTCTTTGCTGGTTAGTTCATCTGAATTTATTACTGAACTGATCACTTGCGGTTTTAAAATTGCATCTTGTGGATATTTGCATTCATGAGTGACTCCATACAGATCATCTTGTACTCCAAATTCATAAAGCAGTTCAGTTGCACTTGGTAAAAAAGAGACAATTCTTTTTACTGACACGTTTCTTTGTTTGGAAATTATCTCTTAAACATCATCCGTTAACAATCCACCAATTTTTGCAATTAGGCAACTTAATAGGCATATTTTAGGCATAATTTACAATGTCTTCTGATTCTCAAGAAATTCGACGTTCAATATTGGCTAAATGGAATGAAACACTTTCAAAACATGGGAATCTGTTTTCTTCTGATTCTATAAGCGGTACAAGTCCGCCATCTGTTTTTGTAGGTTCTTATAATTATCCTAAAGTCTTTGTTGGTCCAATGGTTCCACCAATTCATGGTGATACGAGCTTGCTTGATAGCCCTGAAAAATGGATAGGTAAGTCATTAAAAGACATAGTTAATTTTAGATTAAATTTAGTTCGTGGCATACAAAAAATTTCAATTGATCAAACTGATGGACGTTACATTGAAAATCTTCAAGAAGTTGCCATGTCTTCAAAACCACTTGATTCTGACTTGATATTTAAAAAATCTCCGTCATCTAATATTTCCATTGATGGTGAAAGTGCACCATTTGGCCCTATTGGGGAAATAAAATCTGCAAAATTTTCAGGAACAACTTCTGTAAAATCCATTGAAAAAATATACTATGACAAAGACTTGAAAGCCCAAGATGCGGTTTTAAATTTATATCATTCTGGAATTGAAATTTCAAAAATTCAAAAATGTTTTAGCATTGGAATGCTGGGACATAAAAGAAAACTAGTTCCAACTAAATGGAGTATAACTGCAACTGATGATATCATTTGCAAATCCCTCACTGATGAAATTTTAGATAATAGTTTAATTGATTCTTGTAGAGTTTTTTCTTATGCACACTTGGGAAATGTTTTCAGCATTGTTTTATTTCCTCATAGATGGGTCTATGAGATGATTGAAGCATGGTTTTCCAATGGTGTTTTGGGGTTTGGTTCTGACTATGAGGATGCACGCGGTATTGATCATTCTCCTGCAATAGCTGGTGCTTATTTTGCTGCTAAATTGGGAGTCTTGGAATATTTGGTTGAAAAGAAAATTCAAGCAGGAGTTGTTATTTTACGGGAAATTAGACCAGAATATGCTGTTCCTGTAGGCGTATGGCAAATTCGTGAAGGAGTTCGTAAAGCTATGAAACAAAATCCGATAATTTCTGATAATTTTGATGCTGCTTTGTTATTGGCTTCAAGTAAAATGAGCGTTAGTAAATCTGAATGGCTTGCGCATGGGAATATCCTTGGATTGATGAGGCAAAAAATACTCTCTGATTTTTTTTGAACGTATTTTTGTTCTTTTTAAATGAGAGTGAATAAATCTTAGATTTTTAATAAAAGAATGAAACTATGGATGATGAAATTTTTGAAAACAAATTATTCTAATTATGCTGTTTAGAAATCTAAAAATTTACTCTTGTATTTTTTTAATTTGTCTTTTTTGATCTCTTTTTTTCTTAATTAGACTGAACATGATCATTCCAACATTGATAATTGAAATAATCTCAATTAAGTCAACTCCATACAAGAACCAATCGATAACAGGGTGAACTCTAGATACAATTCCTGCTTCTAACATAATGTCTGCATTCCACACCATGTGCGGAATCTGAATGAATTGTATTATTGCAATTAGTATTATACTTCCTAATATTTTATTTTCATACCATTCCCAAAACTTACTCCATGCGTTCATGGGTTTCATTTATTTTTAATTGTATTAAACACTGTGAAAATTAGATTCGACTAATTAGATTCACCTAATTTTTTTAGGCATAACAATGATTAGTATGTCCTAATTAGCATGCCCTAATTTTTGATTTTCAGCTTTGATTTTTTCTTTTCGCATCCAAATTGTTTTTTCTCTGTGATCAATTAATTCAATGTTCATTTCGTTTAGTTTATCTCGAATTTTATCTGCATCCTCAAATTGTTTTTCTTTTCTAAATTGTTCTCTATTCCTGATTAATTCATCGATTTTTTGTTTTTCATCTTCAGTTATATCTGGAATTCTTAATCCCAAAATTTTCAACATTCTTTTTAATTCAATTTTAATGATGTGAGCATTCTCTTTTCCGAGTCTTTCATCAGCTGCCAATCTATTGGTTTCTTTGACTAGTTGAAAAAATGCCGATAATGCAAGATGTGTGTTTAAGTCGTCTTCTAATGCATTGTTAAATTCAGTGCTTAGTTTTTCAATAATTGATTTAATTTCCTCACTGTTTTCACTGTCGGCATGAATTAGTTCATAATAACATGTCTCAACCTGTCTCCATTTTGTAAGATTCTCTTCTAACAATTCTTCAGAATAATCAATAGGTTTGGAATAGTGCCCCGATAAGCAGAATAATCTGATCACATTGGAACCCCAGTTTTCTAAAACATGCTTAATGGATTTTACATTTCCAATTGATTTTGACATTTTTTCACCATTTATCGTTACCATTCCTACATGCATCCAGATTTTGGCAAATTGAATACCTGTGCATGATTCTGATTGTGCAATTTCGTTTTCATGGTGAGGGAAAATGAGATCTCTCCCCCCTCCGTGAATATCAAAGTTTTCTCCCAGATACTTTATGCTCATTGCTGAGCATTCAATATGCCATCCTGGCCTTCCCTTGCCCCATGGACTATTCCATGTTGGTTCTGTATCTGAGAATTTCCATACTGCAAAATCCAATGGATCTTTTTTTTCTTCGTCTATTTCAATTCTTGATCCTGACTGAAGTTCATCTATTTTCTTTTTAGATAGTTTACCGTATTCTAAAAATCTTGATACTGAAAAATAAACTCCGTTTTTTGAAGTGTATGCACTTTCCTTTTTGATTAATTCTTCAATAAATTTGATAATGTCTTCTATGTGTTCTGTTGCTTTTGGATAGTTTGTTGCTCGTTTAACATTTAGTCCATCAAAGTCCTTGAAATAATTGTCAATGTATTTGACACTGATGTTTTCTGCAGATGTATTTTCTACTTTTGCTCGATTTATGATTTTGTCATCCACATCAGTAAAGTTTTGAACAAATTCAATTTCAATATCTTTACTTTCCAAATATTTTCTTAAAACATCAAAAACTATGATTGTTCTGGCATGTCCTATGTGAGATTCATCATAAACGGTTACTCCACAAAGATAAATTTTCACTTTTTTTGAAACGTCTACTTTTTGTTCTAAATTTGATAATGTGTCATGCAGTTTCATGCCTAATCTCCATTTGGTTTCTGTGGTGGTGATCTTTTATGTTCACTGTTTATCATCAATTGATTAATTTTTTCAATAATGGATTTATCTATTTGAGTAATTTTTTCAGTTTCATCTATGGTTAATTTTTTATCCAATAAACAATACAAAATAGAATCAATTTTTTCATATGGTATTCCTAATTCTTTTTCAGCTTCGTGTTCTTTCCATAGGTGTGGGCTGCTCTTTTTTGAAATAATATTTTCTGGCACTCCCAAATACTTTGCAATTTCTCTTACCTGAAGCTTGTATAATGAAATAATTGGCGTGATGTCTGATGCCCCATCTCCAAATTTAGTAAAATACCCGATCATATACTCACTTTTATCACTTGAACCTAAGACGAGATAGTTTTTGGAGTTTGCATAGTAATACAAAATATTTGTTCTGACTCTTGCTCGAAGATTCCCACTGGACTTTTCATTTGATTCAATATGTGTAGTGTATTCATTTATGATTGGATTGATGTCGATTAGTTTGTATTCTATTCCTGTCAACGCAATTATTTTGAGTGCATCCTCCGTTTCTGATTCGGGCGTGATTGTGGTGTCTGGCATTATTAATGCAAGTGTTTTGTCTTTTAGTTTTCTTTTACAAATGTAAGATAGCACTGCTGAATCTATGCCTCCACTTAATCCTAAAATGACTCCTTTTGCATGACTTTTTTCAATTTGTTTGGATACAAATTTTTCAATTGTTTCGGTAATTGCAGAATAATCTTGATTTGTTATTTCATTTATGATGTCAGGATTCAACAATTATTTTTTAGAATGTGTGTGAATAAAACTTATGCCTCGATTTTAATTTTAGGCATAGATCAAAAATCAATTAAATCATTTCTTAGATGCGCTCTAACGTGTATCAAAATTATTTTCAAAGAATGTTTTATCGTCCTATACTGAATCTAATCCTACGGTGTACGTGCCTGCATTACATTTATCGGGTGATTGAGTATTGCCAAGTCTGCAAAAGATACGGATAATCGTTTAGAATTCACTGAAATTGTCGTAGAATGAATAATGGGTCAAATTTTAACCCTGTGGAATTATCCTGAAATGCCAATCTATTTTGTATGATTAAATGTCAATATAGATACCATCATCTCGAGATTGCACGGGATATGTTTCAAGTTTTACTTCTTTGAGATAATCCATGAGTTCCCCTGTTTTAATATTGTAGTGCCAAAAGTGTAATGGACATTCTACAATATCGCCATCTAATTTACCTGGTGCAATTGATCCGTCTTGATGTACACAAAGATCATCCATTGCATGGTATCCGTCTTGATTGAAAATTGCAACTTGCTTTCCGTCAATTTTGAAAGCTTTGCCCTTACCTGCAGCAACTTCACCTTTGTCTGCAATTTTCTTCCAGGTCAATATTTTTCTAATATTCTTGTCATTTATTTACATTCGCATGATAGAACTTTATAGCCCAATTCATATGCCATATTATTGAGCAAAGTTAAGACTAGTTCAAAATTGATCAAAGAAGGCAAATTATCTTATGAATGGGCTAGATCTCATATGCAAATTTTAGACAATACAATTAATCGCTATAAAAAATCAAAACCACTCAAAGGTGTCACACTTGGTTTTTGCTTACACATTACAAAAGAAACTTCTGTTTTACTTATGGGCGCTAAAGAATTGGGTGCAACTGTTGCATGTTGTGGTGGAAATCCGTTAACTACTCAGGATAACATTGCGGCATATTTGGCATCTCAGGGAATTCATGTTTATTCCTGGCATGGTCAATCCGTCAAAGATTATGATTGGTGCATTGATCAAGTGTTGAAACATAAACCAACCATTCTAACTGATGATGGTGCTGATATGAATATCAAAGCTCATTTTGACAAACGATTCAAAGACATGAAAGTTCTAGGGGCTACAGAGGAAACTACCGCCGGTGTCACCAGAATCAGGGCTGTGGAAAATCAAGGCAAACTTCGTTATCCTGTGATTTTAGTCAATGAAGCTCAAACAAAACATATGTTTGATAATAGATACGGCACTGGCCAAAGTACTATTGACGGCTATTTACGCGCAATGAATCTCCTTATGGCATCAAAACGTGTTGTTGTAGTTGGATATGGTTGGGTTGGACGTGGTGTTGCATCACGATTTCATGGAATGGGCTCGAAAGTAATTGTTACTGAGATAGATCCAATCAAAGGACTTGAAGCTCACATGGATGGATTTGAAGTAATGCCAATGTCTCAGGCTGCAAAGATTGGTGACATGTTTGTAACATGTACTGGAATGACAAGTGTCATTAGAAAAGAGCATATTTTACAAATGAAAAATGGCGCAATCATGGGTAATGTGGGTCACTTTGATGTGGAAATTGACAGTAAATTTTTACTAAAATCATCAAAATCTGTTAAAGAGGTAAGACCTAATCTTGATGAATGTACTTTAAAAAATGGAAAAATAGTTTATCTAATTGGACAAGGTCGTCTTGCAAATTTAGTTGCAGCAGAAGGACACCCACCAGAAGTTATGGCTCAGTCTTTCTCAAATCAAATCCTATCTGTTTTGTATATTCTTAAAAATCATAACAAAATGGAAAACAAAATTATCGATGTCCCTAAAGAAATCGATAAACAAGTAGCTGTTGATGCTCTTAATGCAATGGATGTTAAAATTGACAAACTTACTTCTGAACAAGTAAAGTATGCAAACAACTGGTAAACTTCTTAACCTCAATAACACGTTCAAATAATATCTGATGAACAAGAAAGCTATCATTACAAGTGCATTGCCTTATGCAAACGGTGAAATCCATTTAGGACACGTCGCATCAACGTATCTTCCTGCTGACGTAACAACTAGATTTTTAAAATTAAATGGGGTGGAGGCATACTATGTCTGCGCGTCTGATGATTATGGAACTCCAATTTTAATTCAATCCGAAAAAGAAGGAAAAACTCCATCTGAATATGTTGCCCATTGGAATCGACGTGATTATGATGATTTTTCTGCGTTTAACATCAAGTTTGATTTTTTTTACAAAACAAGCTCTCCTGAAAATATAGCATTTGTTCAAGATGTCTTCAAAAAATTAAATGATTCTGGACATATTTAT
>JAOUAY010000145.1 GCA_029860565.1 Candidatus Nitrosopumilus sp. | reverse complement strand
TGATGAAAAAATTCTAAAAATTTGTGAGAAAATTCTTTTGAAAATTCAATAGAATTTAAAAATTAGATCGATGAATTTCCTTAAAAATCTCATAGTAAATTAATTTTGTAAATTCCACTTTAAGTTGGAATCATTCTTTCATACATAACTAGTTGTTTTTAATTTTGAATTAGTACCAAGTTCTATGCTGGAATAATTCCTGCTTTAACTAGAAACTCTATTCCTTGAATAAAAGCATCATCATTAATTTCGCCGTCTGCCCACCACTTTGCATTGTTTTTAATCCACTCTGGAATTTCTTTAGAATCCTTCTCACTTTGTGATGTTGATTCAACTGATATGGTTCCCTCTTTAATCAAAAATCCGATTCCTTGAATAAAAGTATCATCATTAATTTCGCCGTCTGCCCACCACTTTGCATTGTTTTTAATCCACTCTGGAATTGGTGTGTTGGTTTCATTGATAGTTTCTTTGAGTAATGGATTGTCTTCAACTGGTACTTCAATTATGGCATATCCGCTCAATCCACCATCTACTTGCTCTTCTGGTCCTAAACCATGTACAAATATTGCATATCTTACCAGTCCTGATTGCTCTATTGACAGTAAATGCTCTACTTGACCAAACGCGTTGAATAATTTCTCTTTGCCAATGGATTCTGCATAAGAGTACAACTTGTTATCATTTTCATCTACTATCCAAATATCATAATTGACTTGATCAAGTATTTCCATGTCGTTGTATTTACTGTAAAAATTGATCTTCCAATCCATATTGCATCCTTTCACTGGGGATTCTGGAGAATAGTTGTATTGAATCATCATAGAGTATGTATTTGTAGATATTCTACCACTGGTATAATCAAAAAATTCCTTGTTACATTGTAATAATTCTGATTTCTGGATTGTCTCTACAATGTTTTCAAATGGATCATCTGTAATACCTTCTTTGTATTGCGTCAGATTAAACTCAAACATTACAGGTACACTGTCCGAATTAATTCCTGCAAAAGTTAATGCCTTTACTGGAAATGGAAAATCATCTACTATCCATATTTCATTATTATTGTCATTGTACCATCCAAGAACTATGGAATCAGTTGTTCTATCGGAGATGGTAATTGATTCAACTCTGCTTGGAATTAGATATGACTCTAATCCTCCGCCAACTGGACCTAATGCTCCCCATGATGCACTCTTGAACTCTTGTGGTCCGTGAATTCTGTCTTTTTCATTTGATGTGGCATAAGATGAGAGCCATGCAATTGATGACTTGAATGCAACTGCATAGTCTGATAAATCATCATCAAAAAGTATTGGAGTTGGAACTGTTTTTCCCAATCCCCATGAACCTTTGATGGTTTTGTCCCCATCAATTACTAGAATTTGTGCATCCCACAATGTTTCACTAACATTTTGTATATCGCCTTTAATCCAAATTTTCAACTCTATTGGTGAGCATGCATTAAGATCAATCTCACACAATGTATACTCAAAATAGTCTCCATCTTTGAGACCTTCGCCCAAATACCAAGTACCCTCTATATCGACTCCTCCTGAATTTTGAGCGTATGTTGTACCTACAAATCCTAGAGTTATGATTAGTGTGGATAGTATTATGATACTTTTCATGATTTATTTTTTGGAGTTGATGGATATTAAACGTAGGCTGTATTTTTCTACTTGATATTAAAATAGTGTATGATACTAAAAAATTAGATAATAATTTAACTACCGTAAAATTCAAAAAAATTATGGAAGAATCTTCAATTCAAACACTCTATGATAACAAAGACACAAAATGTCAAAATCCTGAATGTGGTCACGTAATGGATTCACATTTGAATTTTAAAAAAATAGGAGAGGCCCGAATTCCTTTACTATATTGTTCTGAATGTAGAGCACAAGGACAAGAATGCAAATTAACCAAATTCTGAGTTAGCATATTATTCCGTTAAATCAAACTTTACGACTATAATTCATATTGGAATTAAATTATTTAGATACATGAAAATCTTAATTGATGAAATGGACGACGGCTGGGATGAAAAACTCAAGGAGTTGGGTTACGATGCTTACAGCGTAAAGAAATTACGAGCAGATGGTCACAAGATAAGAACTGATTATTCTGTAATAAATTATGCTAAGGAAAACAACATGATGCTGGTTACTCGTGATACTGAAAGTGGTCAGGCTTGTGAGGAAAATAACTTACCATATATCTTACTTGACAATAACGAAATTTTTAAAATTGTTGTAAGTAAACTGAAAAATTTCTAGTTTAGATTCTTTGAATCTGTATGTGGGATTCTCAAATTTGCAAGAATTTCATTTAGGAAATTCTCTTCTGACTGATGCGTAATATCATTCATGATTGATTCCCAACAATCACTTATTTTTCTGGTAATTTGTGAATACATTTTATCCTTTTTGAACGCCGGGTAATATGATAATAATTTCATGATTCCATCAGTTGATTGCACCAAGTGTATTTGATGGATAGTTGATCTTAGTCTCTCCTGAAATGTAAATTTTTCTTCCTTTATTGCAATTTCAAAATTCATAATTTCCTCATATATCATTTCAATTTCACTATGCACATTTTTGAGTTGATTGTTTACTGATTCAGATAAATTGATCAGCTCATATTCGATATGTGCCCTACTGTGAACTTTTTTTTCTATTTCACCTGCTTCAACTAATGCACTGATTTCTCTGTATACCATTTTTTCATTGCCTACTTTGGATATTACTCTTTTAGCAAGTTCAGTTCCTCGAGTTTTCCCATTTTCATTAAGCACCCTTATGATTTCCGTTTTGATAATTTCTGAATTCTTATCCATCATTTCTCTTAGACCTTTTTTTGATATTTTTCTAATACTGATTTCTCTCCATTCTTGTTAATCTCTGTTATCAATTGCTCTAAAATTTCTATTCCTTTATTGATTGGTTCTTTTTCTAAATTTTTGTACTCTAGTTTTCCTTTGAGTGCCCTTCTTTCATTGTTTAGAAAACTCAATAGGCTGACATTTTCCCCCATGTTGAGATTAATGAAAAAATCCACATATTCTGTGGTTGATTTAATTACCATATTTTGTAATTTTCCATCCCTGTATTTGTTTGAAGACCTACAAACTAGGTTTATTTAGAATTTTGATGAAATTAGAGCATGGATAGTTGTAATCGAAGAGTCCGTGCTTACAAAAATGGTAAAACCTTTGATCAATGTAGAGATGTTGCTGAATCTATGAATCCTGATTTTAAAAAACATATTGAAGAGAAAGGAAAAATTTTGTGGAGTGAAATTTTAGAAAAAGTAGGCTACGATGAGATAATTTACAAATTAACTCTAAAGTTTTTGAGACGTGATGGTTACGATATTGGAAATCATAAAATTCCTGAAGTTAAAAAATTCACTTAGGTGAATTAATTTTACAACTACCATCCGAATTTCGTAGTTTTTTTGCCATAATGTATGGTGTAACAAGTAACACAGGAATTGATATGGCAATGAATAGTGTCTGCATTTGTGCTAATGCAATTGATAATGCAATCCCACTTGCTGTGCCGATAAATATTGACAAGAATGACCCTGCACAAGTTGGACAGGCAATGAATAGTCCTATAATTGCACCAATTGTACTCACACCACTTCCTTTCCTTGAAATTGTAAATGCGCTTACAGCAATTGCTGTATTTAGACCCAC
>JAOUAY010000144.1 GCA_029860565.1 Candidatus Nitrosopumilus sp. | reverse complement strand
ACTCTTACATTACCAATTTTTGCCACATGGTTTATCAAAAACTAATGCAATTTGAGTTATATGGTAATTTTAGGTTGGAGAAAAAAGTATTCAGATATTTTAAAAGAATTCAAGTATGATGAAAAGAAGGATAAAGAATCAGCTATTCTTTTAAACACAATTTTAGAAAAATCAAATACTAATGAGAAAGTTATTAATTTGATTAAAGGAAAAACAGTTTTAGTTATTGGTTCGGGACCATCTTTGTCAACTGCCATTAAAAAATTAAAAAAATATAAAAAAACAGTTAAAATTGCTGCAGATAGTGCAATTAAACCACTTGTAGAGAATGGAATAATTCCAGATATTATTGTTACAGATTTAGATGGGGATGAAAATACACTTAAAAAAATTGGAAAAACAAAATCTATATTTGTTGTACATGCACATGGGGACAATATAGAAAAATTAGAGTTGGCAAAAAAATTTAAAAACTGTATTGGAACATCACAATCAACACCATTTAACAAAATTCAAAATTTTGGCGGATTTACAGATGGAGATAGAGGAGTTTTTCTAGCAAATCATTATGAAGCAAAAAAAATTATTTTATTTGGAATGGATTTTGGAGAACAAATTGGAAAGTTTTCAAAAACCAAAAAATCAGAAAGAAAAATAAAATTAATGAAATTAAAAAAAGGAGAATTTCTTTTAGAATGGCTATCTACCATTACAAAATCTGAATTATTCACTACATCAAAGCCAATTAGCGGATTTGAAAAAATTTCATATAAGAAACTGGATATCATAATTACCTAGAATGCATTTAATACTCATCCCTCATTTATCAAATTATGAAATTCTCAGAGGAACAAATTAAAGATATTGTTGCTTTAAAAGAAAGCTTGATCGAGCAGATTGATAAACATCAAGAGGGCATAGAAATGATCGAAAAAAACATTATAGTTTTAGACTTGTTTTTAAAAGGTTCAAGTTTTACAAAAGCTTCTCAATTAGGAACAAAAATAGAGGCAAAATCAAAAATAGAGGCCATAGAAAAACCCGTAAAAAATTCAATTCCAATTAAGAGAGTAAATGATGGTAAAATAATTGCTAATGCGTATGTTACACCAGAACAAGTTTCCATAGTTTTAGATAATGAAATTGTGATTAATGCAGATACCCCACCTTTCAAGTCATTTTTCTTGGATAGAATAATTGGAGAAATGAAAAAAAAAGACTTTGTAGAAGCAAAAAATGGAAAAATCCAAAAAGAATCAATGATTGATTACATTATTAACAAAAATGGAACAAACATTAGAGAAATTGTCATTAAAAACTATAGGCAAAAAGAAAGGGTGAATGAATTAATCAACACAGCAGGATGGTCATTAACCCGAATGCTTGAAAATATCAACAAGTGATAATATGGACAAAATAGTAGTTTTAGATTTTGGATCACAGTATAGTCATTTAATTTGTAGAAGAATTAGGGAATTTTCAGTTTATGCAGAACTTGTACCTTATGATATTAGCTATGAAGAGTTACAAAAACTAAACCCAACAGGAATAATTTTTTCTGGAGGTCCATCAAGTGTTTATAATTCAGATGCACCAATTCCAGAAAATAAAATTTTTGATATGAATTTACCATTACTTGGAATTTGTTACGGTCATCAATTGATTGTAAACAAGTATGGTGGTAAAGTAAAAAGAGCAAACAAAGAATATGGTTCATCATTACTAACAATTGATAATGATAAAGATCTTCTAAATGGAGTTGGAGAATCAGTAAGAGCTTGGATGAGTCATGGAGATGAGGCAGAAAAAATTCCACCTGGATTTAAAGTGATAGGGCATACAGAAAGCGCAAAGGCAGCCGCTATTGCATCAGAGGATAAATCAATTTATGGAATTCAATTTCATCCTGAAGTAGTACATACAGAACAAGGTACAGAAATTCTAAAGAATTTTGTTTTGAAGGTTTGTAAAGCAAAACAAGATTGGACTATGGAGGGTTTTATTGATACAGCCATAGAAAAAATTAAAAAAATAGAAGGAAACGTACTTTGTGGTGTTAGCGGAGGCATAGATTCAACGGTAGTTGCATTACTTATTCACAAAGCAATCGGGAATAAACTCAAATGTGTTTTTGTAAATAATGGCTTACTACGATTAAATGAAGAAAAAGAAATTGAAGCAATGTTCAGAGATAATTTCAAAGTGGATTTTACAGCAATTAATGCAGCAGATGTATTTCTAGAAAAGCTCAAAGGAATTGAAGATCCTGAGCACAAAAGAAAAATCATAGGTGAAGAGTTCATTCATGTTTTTACTAAATTTGCTGAAAAAAATGGTCCTTTCAAATGGTTAGCTCAAGGTACACTATACCCAGATGTAATTGAAAGCGGAGTATCAAAGGGACCTGCATCAGTGATAAAATCTCATCATAATGTAGGGGGATTACCAGATTGGCTCAATTTAGAAATTTTAGAGCCATTAAGAGATTTGTACAAAGATGAAGTAAGAAAAATTGCAAAAATTCTCGAAGTTCCAGAGAAACTTTTCATGAGACATCCATTTCCAGGTCCAGGCTTAGCTGTGAGAATAATTGGAGAAGTTACTCCAATAAAATTAGAAATTTCTAAAACAGCTAGTAAAATTGTTGAAGATGAATTAGTTGAAGCAGGTTTGTATGAAAAAGTATGGCAAGCATATGCAGCAGTGGGTGATGACAGAGCAGTAGGGGTTGTAGGAGATGAACGTAGATATGGAAATATAGTTATGATCAGAGTTGTAGATTCAGTAGATGCAATGACGGCAGATTGGACTAGATTACCACATGGATTATTAGAAAAAATGAGTAATAGAATAACAAATGAGATTGAAGATGTTACATGGGTTACCTATACTATTTCAAGTAAACCACCGGCAACGATTGAACCACAGTAGTGATAAATTTGGAATACAAAAAAATTTGTGATTGATATGGATTTTCATGTTTTTGACACATATGTAAAAGCAAAAGATGGGCATACAATGCATTTTGATGTTGTAACGGATAAGAGTGAAATAGAAAAAGCAATTTATTTTGCAAAAAAATGGTTAGAATCAATTGGAGAAGAATCATCCATAGTGACAACAAAAGAATGTAAATTTTGTCATACACAGTCGGTTCCAGAAGACATGGAAATTGAAATAATGACAGATGGATATTCAATTTCAAAGATGGAAGGATGCCCGAATTAAAGCATACATGCTCCAAAAACCCCTGCAGAATCACCTAATTTGTTTTTCAGTATAGGTGTATCAACTAAATCCGAAAATACTTTGCTGTAAACTGATTCTTTTCCCTCAGTGTACAAAAAATCAATATTTGATAAACCGCCACCTAAAACAATTACATCCGGATCTAGAATATCTATTACATTTGCTAAACCATATCCAAAATTTTCTAAAAATTCATATTTCCATTTTTTTCCAATTTCATTATCGATATTAGAAAGGATTTCGGGCAAAGATTGTGATTTACCAGTTAGTTTAATCCATTGATTTTCCAGAGAAGGACCACTGATGTAGGTTTCCACACATCCAGTTTTACCACAATGACATGAATTGCCATTACGATGTAATGTATGATGACCCCATTCACCTCCAATGTTAGTTCTTCCAGAATGTAATTTTTTATCAATTACGATTCCTCCCCCTATACCAGTTCCAAGAATAACACCAAAAACTAAACCATAAT
>JAOUAY010000143.1 GCA_029860565.1 Candidatus Nitrosopumilus sp. | reverse complement strand
GGAGCAGTTTTGATATTAAAAAATAGAGAATACACTAAACTCAAAGTATTTCTTCCTTTCTCAATTGTGGCTTTCTTGTTTTTTACAACTTGGCTAATTTTTAATTTATTTCTAGTTTTTGGACACACGGTTCAATGTATTCAAATCTATGAAATATTTTCTTCAGGATGCTCTATTTTGTAATTTTTTATTTTGAAATATGACATTATTATCATTAAGAGGGCACCTACAAGTATCATAATTCCTGTTGGAAACATTTTTTGGGAATTTGTATTGCCAAATTCTATTTGTAGATTAATTAGATTCTTTGAAATATTTGTAACTTTTAATGTGTAAATACCATTTTCGCTAAAATCAAAATATCCTACTGACATTTTTGTCTGTACTTTTTGTTCTTGTATTATGTTGTCTTTAGTATCTAATATCTGAACAAATATTTCCTCTCCTGAAAATTCAGGCATGTAGAATTTGTAATATCCTATGTCCGAGCCTGTAAATTCTGATTTTATTTTAAAAGAGTTTGATTCTTTTAATAAAACTGAATCATGTGTTTTTTCAGTTTCATTAAAAACTAATGATACTCCCACCATTCCTATGATTACCAATACTAATCCAATTTTGAATGGTGATATCTTCATTTCATCATGCTGAGAAATTATTTGCTTAATAAGATAATCTAAAGGACTCGGAGGGCTTCGATCCCTCGACCTAGCGGTTCGAAGCCGCTCGCACTATCCAGACTGTGCAACGAGTCCAAACAAGTAAGAATTTAACGGGCCTAAATATCTGTCTAGATACTTTGAAAGTATCAAAAAAAGTAATTGGCGTTGAATATGCTATTAGAGATATCGTTCTGGCTGCAAGAAAAATAGAACAAAAAGGAATGCAAGTTGATTATCTAAATATCGGGGATCCTGTACAGTTTGGTTTTCAACCCCCTGATAATGTTAAACAGGCTCTGATTGATGCAATTAACAAAGGTGAAAATTTCTATTCTACATCCGAAGGTCTTTTGGAATTAAGACAAGAGATTGCTAAAAAAGAAAATGCCAAAGGACTCTCAATTGGAGCTGATGAAATTCTAATTACAAATGGTGTTTCTGAAGGACTTGATATGGTAATCTCGTCAATTGTAGAAGAAGGTGATGAAGTACTCTTACCAGGACCTTACTATCCTCCATATGCTTCCTACGTTAGACTGCATGGTGGTGTTCCTGTAGAGTTTGCAGTAGATTTGAATAATTCTACTCCTGATATTGATGACATTAAATCCAAAATTTCTCCAAAAACTGTGGCAATTTGCTTGATCAGTCCTAACAATCCTACAGGAGTTGTGTTTAACGAAAAAGCACTAAAAGAACTAGTAGATATCGCGAATCAAAATAATCTCTATATTATTTGTGATGAAATTTATGATCAAATTGTTTTTGATGAGAAATTTGTAGGAATAGGTAAAGTTGCCGGAGATTCACCTGTAATTGTTCTTAATGGATTCTCTAAAGTTCATCTGATGTCTGGTTGGAGAATTGGTTATATTGCATTTAATCAATCCCCAAAACTTGAAGCGTTACGAGAACATCTTCCAAAACTTGCAAGAGTTAGAATCGCGACTAGTCTTCCAGTACAACATGCAGCCTTGGAATCACTTCGTGGCCCTCAAGATTACATTAGTAACTTTGTTGCTGAAATTAAAAAACATAGGGACTTGGTAATTAAACGTCTTAATGAAATGCCTGGTCTTTCTTGTCCCACTCCAAAAGGTGCATTTTATGCATTTCCAAAAATTGAAAACAACAAATTTGGAACTGATAAGGAGTTTGTTACAAAATTACTAGAAACAAAAGGTGTTCTTACTGTACATGGTTCTGGATTTGGTGAACAATATGGAAGTGGACATTTCAGACTAGTTTATCTTCCAAAACTTGAAGTATTAAATTCAGCAATGAATAAAATTGAAGAATTTGTTAGTTAGTAATTCCAGACTGAAAATTTCTCAGGAATTATTTCTATGATACAGTCCGTATCGTCTAGTAATTCTTTTGCAGATTTATCCTTTAGTGTCTTAAAGTATCGTGCAAGAATTTTTTTTGCAATTACCTTTACTTTAGTATTTTCTAAAATTAGATTGGCATTTCCTTGTATCATTACTCCGTAAATATTTGGTGCACTAATTCCAACATCTACACAGCAGGAAACATGACTGTTACTCTTTACATTTTTTACTTTTTGAGTTTTAGTGTTTGTTCCTATATAGAATTTTTTTCCGCTATACCTATACCATACAGGTACAATATGTGGAGTCTTGTTTTTATCAATTGTTGCTAATCGTAAGACTTTTTGTGATTTTAGAAATTCATTCCGGTTGTTCATGTTTTCTAAATCCTAATCCTATCATAAAAATTCCAAAGAGTAACATTGCCATCGAAATCTTTTCGTTGGTAATTTCACCATTAAACAAAAAATCCACAACAAAATCTATTCCCCATATCAGTAACTGTTGAATGAGAACTATTCCACCCATTACACAAAAAAGTACACCCATTGCTGAAAACCAATTTCTGCCCCGTCTATAATGTTCATGACTCATAATAAATGAAAAAATAGACTTAAACGATTTTAATTCCAGGATTTTTAATTTTGTTTCTTATCATCGCGTTTAGTAGCAACGGCGTACACATTTCTGCAAGATATGATAATTCTATTGGTCCCAAATAGAGTGATCTTAATCCTTTGATTTCATCAATTAAACTATTAACTACTTGAACTGATTCATTGTCATCTCCACAAACAAATATGTCATAATCTAATTCTAGTGTTGGATTAATTAATTTTTTTTCAGAAATTACATGAAATGCTGAAACAAGTTTTGACTTATTTTTCATATGACTTAAAACAAGTTTGTACGAAAATGGTTTGTTTTCTTTAATTGAAACACACTCAAATCCAACATCAGTTTTTGTCATTGGAACAATTGGAGATACTACAACACAACTGTCTTTGACTTCTGACAGTATTCCAGAACATACAGAATCAATATTCTCATATGGGATTGATAAAATTAAAACATCGCTTTCTTTAGCAACTGAAACATTATCGTTTCCAGAAATTGTTCCCTTTATTTCTCCAAATGCTTCTTTTGCAAGATTTGTATATTCTACTGCTGATTCAGATGCTCTTGCAGCATCTCTAGATCCGATAATAACATCAAAGTTTTGTGACCATCTTAGAGCAAACCCTTTGCCCATTCCACCAGTTCCGCCAATTATTCCAACTTTCATGATATTTACCTGACAATGTTATTATTATCTCTATTTAAAAAGGGTTCAATTTGGGACAGATAATTTTTCTTAGACATGGTCAGGCAAAAAATAATACTGATAGAATTTTAGCTGGACGAACAGAAGGCATTCCATTAACTGAAACTGGAGTTAAACAAGCAGAACATACTGCTGAATTTCTTCAACACATGAATATTTCTGCAATTTATTCTAGTCCTATTCAAAGAGCTAAACATACGGCAGAAATTGTTGGAAAACATAATTCTCTTGATGTTACAATTGATGAACGGCTAATTGAACTTGATATGGGAAAATTTACTGGCATGCCATATGATGAGATTTTTAACAGTCATGGCAATGTCTTTATGAAATTCTATAATGGTGAATTAGAAATTGCTCATAATGGTGTAGAAACTTTTTCTGACGTTAAAAAACGAGTATTGGGAATAGTTGATCATGTG
>JAOUAY010000142.1 GCA_029860565.1 Candidatus Nitrosopumilus sp. | reverse complement strand
GAGACTGGTCAAAGTCGCTTTCTGGAAGAGATCAGCTTGCAGTTGAAAAGTTTGCTGATGCCATGGAGTCCATTCCACTTGCACTTTCAAGAAATGCAGGAATGAATCCTATTGATACTATTACGCAATTACGATCAAAGCAGAGTGCAGGAGAAAGATTCACCGGCGTGGATGTCATTAACGGAACGATTGCAGATTTTGAGAAACTAGGCATAATAGAGCCAGTCAAGGTAAAAGAGCAGATAATAAAGTCAGCTACAGAGACTGCAAACATGATACTGCGAATCGATAACGTTGTTGCATCATCAAGATCATCAGCCCCACCTCAAGGAGGAATGGGAGGCATGCCTGGAATGGGGATGTAATGGGAAAACAGATTTCAAGATATGAGAATTAGTTTGCCATCATTATGCGCATGTCATGTAGAATAGTTGTTTTTCTAATTCATTGAAAACCTACAATTGGCTGATCTAACAAAAGATGTAGATAGATGTAAAATATTCAGATTATTTTGAATAAAATATCTGTTCGACCAATCTTTGCATATTTTTTATTCTCTTTTTGGAAATTCCAGTCATTCTGGCAATCTTTGTATCATCATATCTCAAAAGATCTTTTGCAATCATCATGTTGCTTTCTGAAAATATTCTCAACTCATTTTGAGATAGATTGAGAATTGTTATTGGGTATAGGTTGTACTTTTCAATTATTTTTTCAAGACTATTTTTTGCAGGATATCTCCAGGAAAAGATTTGTTGCCTAGTACATTTTGCATATTTTTTTGCATGGTTTGAAACTTTGGTGTTGCAAAAAATTATTTCCCCTGAAAATCTTGGTTGCATGTCAAGGAATCTGGCATGTGTGTAAAGGGATTCTTTCAGTCCGGTGTAAACCCCGTGCTTTGAATGATATTTGCATTCAATCAAGAATTTACTATCTCCTTTCATTCCAATTATGTCAATTTCATGAGTTGCACATTTTCCCTTTATTTTTGATCTAATACCTGTTGCTTGAAAATCATAATACTCCAATAATGATGCAACATAGTTTTCAAATGCAAATCCAGCAGGCCCCATTCTCATTATGGCATTTTTTAGTTGGTATCGTTGGTGTAGTGCTTTGAGGTCTTTTTCTTGAGAAATGACATTTAGAACTTTTTTGTAGACATCATATGAGGTCGTGTTTCGATAGATTTTTGATTTTACTTTTTTTAAAATCCTTTTGGCAGTTTTTTTACTAGCACCTGCTCTGATACATGTGCTGAGAATCTTATTTTCATTAAATTGGACTCTGCGTCCATCTGCTTTGTAAATTAAGAATTTCTTAGGAGCCATAGTTTGACTTGGTTTTAAAGAGTTTAATCTTTCTTGAAAAATTAATTCTTTTCAGTTTAATCTTTCTTGAATCTTCTTTAGCATTGACTTTCTTACCAGAACTGGAATATTGTAATATGTTGCCAACGCTATTGCATCTGATGCTCTGAAATTCCTAAAAACCATGTCTTTTTTGCCCGTAAAATACAGATTTGCCCTGAAAATGCCTCCACTTTCATAGACTTTAACTTTGACTAAAAGAATTTCATTTTCCTCACAGATTTGTTCTACTAGACGGTAAATTGTTGGCGGATCCTCTCGTTTTCCCTCCAAAAAACCAGAAATAAAACCTGCGACTTCAGATGAAAAGCCAGACATCAGAAATTCAACTGTCTCATCTTTGAATAGAATTGCACCCGTAAGTGGATCAATTATTCCGACTTGGTCTATCTTGACTGTCTCATAATCTGTGTCAATATCATCAATTTTCATTGGTATTTCTCCATCACCTTTTCCACTTTCTTTTCTTCTTCTAGCATGACTCGTTCAAACTCTTCTCTTAGATTATCACATTTTGTTTGTTTTTTATTTTCATCCATTTTTGAAAATCTGATATCTCTAATTTCATTTACTATGGCCGATATCTTTTCATTTGTTTCATACATTATCTCATCTATCTTTTTTTGTGCTTTAGGATCCACATCTGTATTATACTATACTCATGTAAATTCTTTACATTATGATTGTTGTAATTTTTATTTTTAATAATTAAGATATATTATGAATTAGGTGAGTGAGAACTGTGACAGTAGATGACATTTGATGTTACATTCTTGCATTGAATGGATTATTTTACAATCATCACGGGACAGTGAACTTTTTGGCTGACCCCGTGGGCAACACTGCCCAGAACCATCTTATCAAATCCAGTTCTTCCATGTGAGCCCATTACAACTAGATCAATTTTGTGGGATTTTGCAAAAGATGCTATTTGGTCTGCTATGCGTACGGTAGGAATTATCTTAAAGTTTATTGGAATGTCTGTATTCTTTTTTGTAGGTTCTATCATTTTTGAGATGTTTTCCCGTGCTGCCTTTTCTTCTTTTTTCAGTACTGCCTTGGTGTAACGTGAATCATAGTACCATACACCACGATATTCTGGTTTGGCAAGACATGTGAGAACAGTTAACTTTGAATCATATTTTTGTGCAATATCCAGTGCAATCTTGAATGCATGAAGTGAATATTTTGAACCATCGTATGGTACCATGATATTTCTAAAAAGCATGAATAACAAAACATCTTGAACTATTAAAAACAGAGTGTATGCTTATCAAAGGTGAAAATAGTTAACAAAAAAAACTATCTTATTGTGCCAAACTGATTTTTGATTCTTGTAACTGACACTTTGAATTTGCATTGTCAAGTGAATTTGTAGATGTTTGTGGATAATCAATTGTCAAAAGGGGATTTACAGAAAATGATTTATCAAATCGTTTGTAGATGTCACCCAAAGCTGTTCTGGAAACCTATCAAATATTCCTCTTGCATGTTTCTGACCTTGATTTTTACTGCTTGCACATGCATCCATTACTACTATCACATAGTATCCCAAATGAATTGCATCCAACACGCTTGAAAGAACGCAATAATCCGTCTCAACGCCTGTAAAAATCAAGATTTTTGTAGATTTCTTTTTTATTATCGAGTGAAAATTCCCTGCCATGAATATGGATGCTGATTTTTTCCTACTGACTATAACTGAATTTGGAATGTATGGAATAAAATCATCAATTAAATTCAATGCATCAGTTCCAAGAATACCTGGAGTGATTTTTTGATTTATTCTATAGTATGTTTGCCACGAATTCTGTTCTTTTTGCCAATTCTTGGGAGGCGTGAAGCGAGTAAATATCACATTTTGTATTCGACTATTTTTAATTAGTTTTTCAATATTTGGAATTATAGATAATAATTTTTTATTCATCCAAGGAGATTTTTTTTCAGTTAAGAATAATTTTTGCATATCTACAACCACTAGCGTAATTTCTGAACTATCCTTTACATCTTCATGCCATTCAGGTTCAGTCAAAACATCACTCATAATGATATTTATTTTTCATACTAATGTGTATGTGTAATGTCAAACTTCTTTTTCTTTGATGTAATTGCTTTTCTACTTTCATCAATACTGGCACGATTAACTAATTGATTGAATTTATATTTCATGTCAAAGACATTGGCACTAACTCCAAAGTTGGAGTTAATATTAAGTAAAACACTATGACCGTTAAGTACGCTGACAAGGTCATATCTACATCATTAAAACAATAATATCAATCTTGAAAACTATGACTTTGCTAATGTGCCATGTTGTACATACTATTTCATGTCTGAAGAATCAGAAAAAGAATTAAAGAAATTAGAT